>JANMGZ010000629.1:0-8662 GCA_031374905.1 Dolichospermum sp. OTE_70_metabat_362_sub | reverse complement strand
GATACTCGACTCATACCTTTAAGAGTTGAAAATCTCCTAACTCAAATTAAACCTGGTAGGATAAAATCCTTAAATCCGCGCACAAGTAAACCACCTGCTAAAAATCCAAAGCTATCTTTAGTTAACACAGAACGCAGTTTACTAGAACGAGCCGAAGCATTATTATTAATTATTTACCTTCATTCTTCCGAGCAGCGACAAATAATTATTGAAGATTTAGAAAACCGTAATTTAGAATTTAGTCTTTCCCATCATCGCTTTTTGTGGCAACAAATCGCCGAATTTCCAGTTGATGAAGTTGATTTGATTTCGAGTGTGCAAAATAGATATTTAGAATTAGCAGAAGAATTAGACATAGTTTCCCATATATTTTATCTCAATGAAAAAAATAAAACAGAAATATTACGAACTCCTCACGTTATCCAAGCAGCACTAGCTTGTATGGAGAGAGTATTTAGAGAAAAACGCTATCGTTATTTTATGGAACAATGGGAAAAAATAGATCCTGAAACCGAACCAGAAAAAGATAAATATTATGCTGAAGCTATATATATAGAAAAACTTCATTTACAAGACCTTGAAAAACAGCGACAATTTTCGATTACTGACTTAATTTAGTAAACATGAAAGTTTAGCAACAGCTTATTTTTAATTAAAATAATAGCAGTAAATATAGTAATTATACCATATTTACTGCTTAATTACATCGAAAACTCCGATTGTTCACTTTTTATCCAGCTATTAAAAATTCATGAAAAGCCTATTTAGTCTGCCTTTTGAATTTTTAATTATTAATTTTTAATTCCGTTTTGCGGTACTAGACTTTTGTTTGTAAAGACTTGAGTAATTCAGTATTTACACCCGATTCACGAGTCAGAGAAATTTTACCAGTACGAGCGATTTCTCTAAGTCCAAATTTCTGTAGCACTTGCACTATCGCCACCATTTTACCAGGATCACCCACAACTTCCAAAGTTAAAGAATCTTCAGCCACATCAACAATTCGCGCTCGAAAAATCTGAGACAATTCGATAATCTCCGAACGATTACTGCTGGTAGCATTCACCTTTAGTAGCATTAATTCTCTTTCTACACAAGGAATTTCTGTAATATCTTGTACTTTGAGAACATTAACTAACTTATATAGTTGTTTGGTAAGTTGCTCAATAATGCGATCATCACCTGGTACAACCATTGTAATTCGGGACACACCGTCCTGTTCCGCTGGTCCCACAGCCAGGCTTTCAATATTAAAACCCCGACGAGCAAATAAACTAGCAATGCGGGATAGAACCCCCGCTTCATCTTCAACTATCACTGACAGCGTATGTTTCATCTGCAACTAAAAAAGCATGACATGAACGCAGACCGGCACTCATGACTGCGAAGCGAGTTTCTACCACGCTGAATTGTCGGTCTGAATTTCCATTTTATACTTAATAGTTAAAATCATTACGTTACTGTGGAAAAGTTATCGAAAAATTCAATCCTTTTGGAGCTAACGCTTCTAATTTACCATCTGCAATGTCAAGCTCTATTGATCCGAATGTGTAATCACGGACTTTAATAACCATTATCAGCCACACAAATACCTTTACATTTAATACCGTTCGTAGCAGTGCGTTGACAATGAGGACATAAAATTTCTTCCTTTTCTATTTCTTGATTTATCTCTAAATTAGTGCTTACTTCGAGCTTATCTTTTTTGGTCTGGAGTTGGTCATTCATAAAAATGGAGCAATATTACTTATCTTCTTCTCTTTTCCTTCCTTCGTATTCTATCTCTATGGATCCTGCGTCACCATGCAAGCTATAGGGACGCTACGCAAACGAATGTGCATTCGTGTTTTAATCCGATTTTTTCTTCTTTTGCAGATTCTAAAGTAGCTAGGACACCCGTGTTTTTTATGCTTATAACAGGAACTTTATAAACTCCTATCGAATACATTTGTTTTTTTAACTTTTCTAAAAATCGCAGTTGAATCTTACCATAACTGCGAGGGAATTAATTCCCAGTTGGAGTGGGGTGTACCTTATAAACCTGCAATAATTTTTCATTTTATGGAAATAATCCCAAACGAATCCATAATTGTCTTGCTATCACTTGAGATTGACTATTTAGCTCTAAACTCTTTACAGTTACTCTTCCAATAGGCGTTATACCTATAATTAAACCAGTTTCAGAATTAACTTGAAAATGATCTTCCCATCTATCTTCTCTAGGATGAAAAAGACGTACTTCCGTATTAGATTCGGGATCTATTTCACCAATACGAGATCCTTTTCGCAGATTACAAGAACGACAAGCAAGGGCTAAATTAATTTCAACATTAGTGCCTCCACGAGAAGTAGGAACTATATGTTCAATTTCAAAGGGAAAATTAAATACTAATTCTGGTGCATGACAATATTCACAGCGATGAAAAGCGCGATCTGCTACCAGATGATAAAATGGATTCATTGACTCAACTGTTGTGCTAAAGATGCAGTTCTGGCTGTAGCAGCATTGAGTTCAGTATTAACAAGATTATCTAATTCAATTTGTATTTCTGAGGAAAGTGTTTGTCCTTGATCTCGTGCTATTCTCCACATACTCATTAGTTCGGATAAACGCTGTTTTTGGTCAGTAGTGAAAAATTGATCAGCATGAAAGTTATCAATAATTAATAATGCCCGAAATTCAACTTCACCTAACTGTGCAGTTAAAGCATCTAAAGCTTGACCAGCAGTTTTACCAACAGACTGTTTATCTCCAGCAGTGGCGCGATAAGACCTTTCTCCATTGGCATTTGATGTAGGTACAATAGCAACTGTAGTCATAATGCTCATTAAGGATATCTGTTATTTATCAATTATACTATTAAGTAGGTGTATTTTTCTCTCTTTGTGATAAACTGCTATAAACTACCACAATAAATCTACCAGTAGTGATCTATAACAAAGCAATCAATTTTGTTACATACCCACACAAATAAATCTGGTTGCACCACGCAACCTATCAGAAATCACAGACCCGGATTTCTCACAAAGAAAGAGAAAATAGGGGTCAAAAACTGCCAAAATCTATATTGCACAAATATTCCAGCAGTTAAAGCATGACCCCAAATAATACAGATAGTATACCAGAACAGTTCAAAGTTAACCAAGCAAAGTCACGTCCAATCGTAGTCAATTTTCACAGTGAGACTGTAACATCAAATGCCGGACTCAGTTTAATTGCGGAGCTAGACCGAAAACGAAAAATTACGTCACGCATGGCTCAATGTTTTAAAGATTACGGAGATGTAAATAGGATTGAACATTCAGTAGAAAACCTCATCGCGCAGAGAATTTATGGTTTGATAATGGGCTATGAAGACTTAAACGACCATGATGAATTGCGCCACGACCCAATGTTTGTCCTAGCATTAGGGAAAATAATTGATTCAGGAAAAGAACTACCAATCCTAGCCGGAAAAAGTACATTAAATCGTCTCGAACATTGCCCAGAGAATGTTTCTTCAAAAGCCAATAGCAGATATCATCGGATTGAACACGATGGAGAAGGGATAGAAAAACTGCTGGTTGAAATATTTTTAGAATCATATTCAAAACCGCCACAGCAGATAATTTTAGATTTGGATGTAACGGATGATTTAGTACATGGAAATCAAGAAGAAGCTTACTTTAATCCTTATTATGGAGGATATTGTTATGCTCCACTCTATATTTTTTGTGGACAGCATTTATTAGCTGCAAAACTTCGCGCTTCTAACGTAGATCCAGCATCTGGAGCATTGTCAGAATTACAACGTGTAATTGAGAAAATCCGTTCTTGTTGGTTGAATGTGAAAATTCTTGTCCGTGGAGATAGTGCATATTCGAGAGAAGATATTATGAGTTGGTGCGAATCCCAAATAGGAATTGATTACGTGTTTGGACTAGCACAAAACAGTCGGCTGCTCCAATTATCCCAATCAACTCAATACCGAGCATCTCAGGAATATTCGCAAAAAGTTCAAACCGCAGTGGAGTTTTTTGAAACCTTATTTACGCCATCAACAGACTTAAAGAAACAAGCAGCGGCAGTTGTTAATAGTTCGATTTGGTATTCTTCGCTTGATTATAAAACTTTAGACTCATGGAGTCGTAATCGTCGTGTTGTTGCCAAAGTTGAATATAGTAATGAAAGAGTAAATACTCGCTTTGTTGTGACTTCATTGCCGACAAAAAAAGTACCTCCTGGAAAACTTTATACTCAAATATACTGTCCACGAGGTAACATGGAAAATTGTTTTAAGGAACAAAAATTAGAACTCAAAAGTGATAGAACCAGTACTCACACATTTGCCGGAAATCAACTCCGTCTATGGTTCTCTGCTATTACTTATGTTTTAATGAATGCTCTGAGAAAGCAATATTTAGCAAAAACCAAACTCAAAAATGCCACGGTGGGAACTATTAGGAGAAAGTTATTGAAGCTAGGAGCAATTATCACTATTAGTAGCCGAAAAGTTTTAATTTCAATTAGTAGCACTTGCCTCTACAAAGAACTTTTTGCTCTGCTCTACAATTATTTATCTCGTTCCTCTTGTCCTGGTTGATTTTCTTTTGATGGGAATTATGATTATTAATTGGCTATTTGGGTGAATTTACTTGATTTTACCCCGGTTTTACTATGTCTACTTCTATCATGAGAGCTTTTTAGTCTCTGTATTTGTTATGTTTATTGTCTTTTATATATCTTTGTGTCTTCGGTTTGTACGTTGCTCTACCCTAGTTTCAACTCTAGCGCAAGAATGTATCAATTTAACCGTTCTAAATTTTGCTCATGTCGATGATTTTTTCTCCCTTGTGAGAAATCCGGGACAGAGTATTATTATAATATAAACTGAAATTAGGGAAAGTCGAATTATGAATCAATCTGATTCCAATAATGACAAACAAAACAAAAATGTCAAAGGAATTACAAAAATTTCTGTCACTGGTTATAAGTCACTTTATGATGAATGCAGTATTGAAATACGCCCGTTAACAATTCTTGCAGGTGCTAATAGTTCGGGAAAATCTAGCATCATGCAACCTTTATTGTTGATGAAACAAACTCTAGAAGCAACTTATGATCCTGGTGCATTATTACTTAATGGACCCAATGTTAAGTTTACTTCAGCCACACAATTATTCTCTAAAATATCTGGAATCAAACCTAATAATAAGTTTACCGTTGGTATTGGTATAGAGAATGATCAAATTATTAGTAATGTATTTACAACACATAAAAAAGAAGCCATAGAAATTGTTGAAATGATATATAAAGGAAATGAACAAGAGTTTTCCCTTTTACCAGATATGTTGCCAGGAGATGTAATGAATGTTTTACCAAAGCCATATATAGAAATATATAATGCAATTCAAGATACAGAAGCATTAAAAAATAAAATGGCATGGGTTGTTGATAGAAATCGGTGTTTTTTAGAGTTTTCCTTATCAGCAAGTGAAAAATATATTATTTCTCAAAATCCATTTTTTAACTTCTTATATTCCAGTCCTTGGGAAGTTTTTGGTAATTATATCCGTCAAATAATCCATGTACCTGGATTAAGGGGAAATCCTGAACGAAATTATAAAATTACAGCTATAGGTGATGAATTTCCAGGTACATTTGAAAATTATGTTGCTAGTGTGATCAATTATTGGCAAAAAGGTAAAAATAACAAAACTATTAAAGAATTATGTGCTGCATTAGAAACACTAGGATTAACTTGTAAAGTACAAGCAAGACAAGTTAATGATACACAAGTAGAATTAAGAGTAGGTCGTCTGCCAACACCTTCTAAGTCTAAAGATGATATGGTAAATATTGCCGATGTTGGTTTTGGCGTTTCCCAAACCTTACCTGTTTTAGTTGCTTTATTAGTAGCAGAACCAGGACAATTAGTATATATTGAACAACCAGAAATTCACCTTCACCCTCGCGCTCAAATTTCTATGGCAGAAATATTATCTAATGCAGCAAAAAGGGGTGTTAAAGTAGTTGTAGAAACTCATAGTGATAAATTAATTTTAGCAATTCAATCTTTAGTTGCCGAAGGTAATTTATCACCAGATTTAGTAAAACTGCACTGGTTTACACGCCAAGAAAATGGTATAACAAATGTCAATAGTGCTGATTTAGATGAAACTGGCGCTTTTGGAGATTGGCCAGAAGATTTTGGTGATTTATCTCTACAATTAGAAAACCGTTATTTAAGTGCTGCGGAAGCTCGTTTAATGCAGGGTGTACATGGTGGCTAAAGTAAATTCTCAACGTTTGGTAATTGATGCTTCTGTAGCTCGTGCTGCTGGAGATAAAGGTGCTACTTATCCAAAATCAGTTCACTGTCGTGACTTTCTAGAAGCAGTTTTAAAAATTTGTCATCAAATTGTGATGACACCAGCTATAAAAGCAGAATGGGATAAACATCAATCAAAATTTGCCCTAACTTGGCGACGACAAATGGTAGCAAAGAAAAAATGGAACTATCTGGAAATATCAATAAATGATAGTTTATGGACTGAGGTAGAAAGTATTGCTGCTAATGTTGGTAATAAAAGAATTGCAGAAATGACAAAAGATTTATGTTTAATAGAAGCAGCACTAGCAACAGATAAAATTGTTATATCATTGGATGATAATACTGCTAGAAAATTTTTTAGTGAATCATCTGTAAAAATTGATGAACTCAAAGATATTGTATGGGTAAATCCAGATAAAGTAGATGAAGAACAACCTATTGAATGGTTAAGAAATGGAGCAAAAGTAGAAAGCGATCGCCTACTCATGAATTATTGTAAAAATAAAATATAGAATCTGTAGGTTGGGTTGACGCAAGGAAACCCAACATTAACCAACAATAATAAATGTGTTGGGTTGCATTTCATTTAACCCAACCTACAAAAAACTAACCCAAAACGAAATTCACCAACTTACCAGGAACAACAATTACCTTTTTAATTTCCTTCCCTTCCAGATAACGTTGTCCAACCTCCGACTCACGCGCATATTTTTCCAACTCCGCTTTATCAGCTTTTGCAGAAACTTGAATAGAACCGCGAGTTTTACCCATAATTTGAATTACCAAAGTAATTTCATCAGCTATCAAAGCCGCAGGATCAAAACTTGGCCAAGTTTGCGTATGCACAGAATTTTTATTTCCCAACAATTGCCATAATTCATCACCAATATGCGGTGCAAAAGGCGCTAACAAAATCACCAAAGTTAGAATCCCTTCCGCATAAATTGGTGAATTATTACATTTAGCATCAGTCAAAGCATTACTTAACTTCATCAATTCCGAAATTGCCGTATTGAATTGATATTCATCTACCACATCTTCCGTAATTGCTTGAATTGCAATATGAATTGCGCGACGCAAATCTTTTTCCGCTTTATTTAACTTATCAACTTCCGCTTTTTGCTGACAACCTCCCGCAGCAGCATAATCAGTAACCAACCGCCAAACGCGATTTAAAAAGCGAAATTGCCCTTCTACATCAGCTTCATCCCATTCCAAATCTTTCTCTGGAGGTGCTTTAAATAAAATGAACATTCGCGCCGTATCAATGCCATATTTATTAATCACATCTTCCGGTGCAACACCATTTCCTTTTGATTTGGACATGGTAGCATAGAGACGTTGCAAAGGTTCTCCAGTTTGTGGATCTACAGGATTATTAGCATCAACTAAATGAGAAGGAATCCATTTATCCTTACCACCTTTATTCGGGTTCATGTAAGTTAAACCCTGTACCATTCCCTGAGTTAACAACTTTTGAAATGGTTCATCAAAGTTAAATAAACCTCTATCTCTCAATACTTTGGTGAAGAAACGCGAATACAATAAATGTAAAATTGCGTGTTCAATTCCCCCCACATATTGATCTACAGGCATCCAGTCATTTACTTTAGCAGAATCAAAAATCTTTTCTTCATTCTTCGCGTCAGAATAACGCAAGAAATACCAGGAAGAATCAATAAAAGTATCCATTGTATCGGTTTCCCGTTTCGCAGGAGTACCGCAAGTTGGACAAGGCACATTTACCCAACTTTCTAATTGTGCTAAAGGTGAACCACCACGGCCACTTAATTCGATATCTTCCGGTAATTGTACAGGTAAATCTTTGTCAGGGACAGGCACAATTCCACAATTAGGACAGTGAATAATAGGGATAGGTGCGCCCCAATAACGTTGTCGAGAAATTAACCAATCTCGGAGGCGATATTGTACTCTTAATTTACCAAAGTTTTGTTTTTCGGCAAATTCGATAATGGCTTTTTTCGCATCTACAGAATTCATGCCATTAAAGTCACCAGAATTAACTAAAATTCCTGCTTCTGTATATGCTGTTTTTAAAGTTTCTTCTGCATCAATTTCTGGAACAATTACCACTTTAATAGCTAAATTTTGTTCTTTGGCAAATTTGAAATCTCGCACATCATGGGCTGGTACACCCATTACCGCACCTGTACCATATTCGTAGAGAACATAATCAGCTATCCAAATCGGTACTTCTTCGCCGGTGAAGGGATTCACGACTTTTCCACCTGTGGGAATACCCCGTTTGGGTTTATCTTCGGCTGTGCGTTCTAACTCGCTTTGGTTGCTGACTTCTTTAATAAAGGCTTCTACTGCTGCTTTTTGTT
>JANMGZ010000612.1:0-13586 GCA_031374905.1 Dolichospermum sp. OTE_70_metabat_362_sub | reverse complement strand
GGCAACGACACTAGGCAAGCAACAGGAAGCTATTACTGCTTATAAGTCTGTAATTAGTGAATTTCCTCAGTCTTATTATGCCTGGCGTTCTGCGAGTATTTTAGGTTTAAACGTGGGGGATTTTAACAATCTGCGCGTCATGAACCCGGCAATTATTCCCCCTCAACGTCCTGTTCCTCCAGCCGGTTCTCAGACTTTTCACGAATTGTATTTACTGGGACAAGATCGTGATGCTTGGTTGCAATGGGAAACAGAATTTAAAAATAAAAATCAGCCCAGTGTCGCGGAACAATTTACCGAAGGGTTGATGAAGTTAACCAAAGGTGAATATCTGATTGGTATTGATAAAATTGCTAAATTAGAAGACCGAGAAACACCAGCAGAAAAAGCTGAATATGCAGCTTTAAGTCAACAAAGTATCTATTGGCAAGCCCGTTATCCCTTTCCTTATTTTAAAGAAATTGAAAAATGGTCTACTTCCCGTCAACTTAATCCTTTATTAGTTACAGCTTTAATGCGGCAAGAATCCCGCTTTCAGGCGAAAATTAAATCCCCTGTCGGTGCAACTGGTTTAATGCAAGTAATGCCCAGTACAGGGGCATGGATAGCCCCACAAATTGGGTTAGATTTCAAAAAACTCAACTTGGAAAATCCTAATGATAACATTATGTTAGGGACTTGGTATTTAGATCATACTCATCAACAGTATGGTAATAATTCCATGTTAGCGATCGCTAGTTATAATGCCGGACCTGGTAACGTTGCTAAATGGCTGCAAACCATACCCAAAAAAGATCCAGATGAGTTTGTGGAAGAAATTCCTTTTGATGAAACTAAAAATTACGTCCGTCAAGTTTTTGGTAATTACTGGAATTATCTACGACTTTATAACCCAGAAGTTTCTGCCATAGTCAGCAAATACTCGGAAGCACAGCCAAAATTACCACCAAATTGATATCTATGATTGCAACTCCCAGTTATAACTATCTTTCCCCTGTCGAATATCTCCAAGGGGAAGAAACCAGCCCTATTAAGCATGAATACAGAGACGGAGAAGTGTACGCAATGGCAGGGGCTAGTAATACTCATGTCATTATTACTGGCAATGTCTTTGCTATGCTGAGAAATCATCTGCGCGGCCGTGGCTGTCAAGCTTACGTTGCTGATACTAAGGCACACATAGAATCCATTAATACTTATTACTATCCTGATGTCATAGTCAGTTGTGACCAAAAAGACAAAGCCTTTAATAACTTTTTGCGTTATCCCTGTTTAATTATCGAAGTTTTATCTCCGACGACAGAAGCCTTTGATAGAGGTGATAAATTTGCTGATTATCGTCATTTAGAATCACTTCAGGAATATGTTTTGATCAGTCAAACGCGGAGAAATGTTGAAATTTTTCGTCGTAATTCAGAAAGACAATGGGTATTTTATAGTTATGGACAAGGGGAAAATGTGCATTTAGAAAGCGTAGATTTTCACTGTCCTATCGAAAATGTCTATGAAGATATCAGTTTTGAATCTCCTGCTGTAGAAAATTTACCTCAATCCTGATTGGGCGCAGACCCTGCGCCCCTACGTCTAAATTTCAACTGTAAAAATTGCCCCTGTTGGATAATTTTCTTCTACTTTAATATTTCCTCCATGAGCTTCGACAATCATTTTACAAAAAGCCAATCCTAAACCAATCTGATATGCACCTGTGATGAGATGTCCTACTTCATATTTGGCAAAAATAACTTCTCTTAATTCTTCTTTTACACCTGCACCTGAATCGGCTATTTTGATGATGAATTTTCCTGATGGTGTGTAATCAGCCATAAAAAGAATTTGACTTTTTTCTGGTGTGAATTTAATCGCATTGGAAAGTAAATTATCAATTACTCTGCGGAAAAGATGTGCATCTAAACTGACTGTAATTCCAGTTTGGGGAAATTTAGTAATTAATTCTATATTTTTTTTAGTGATAGTTAATTCAATATCGGTAATAGCAGCAGAACAAAGATCAAAAATATCAGTATTTGTAGGTTGAAGTGTGATCTTCCCAGAATCTAATTTTGCCATAATCAGCAAACTATCAATCATAGATTGCAATTTTTGGGCATTCGTGATAATTTGACTGGTTTTTTTCTCTTGACGTTCTGGTGAATATTCTGTAATTCGCAAAATTTCCGCAGACATAATAATAGCTGTGAGAGGATTTCGCAAATCATGAACTATCATATTAGAAAGATCTTCTCGTAAATATAAAGTTTCTTGTAAAGCATCGTATTGTTTTTTAATCCGCAACATGGAACGCGTCCGCGAACGTAATTCTAATCCATTAATGGGTTTACTAATAAAATCATCAGCACCAGCCAATAAACATTGAGATAAATCTTCTTTACTAGCAAGGGCTGTCACCATAATTATAGGAATATGTTTCCAGTGAGAATTGGATTTAAATTTTTGACAAAATTCGATACCATTCATTTCTGGCATCATGACATCTAATAAAATTAGATCAGGTTGGAAATAATCTAAAAGCTCTAGTGCTTGTTTTCCATTGTTAACATAGTTCAATTCGTAACCTTGATTATCTAATAATGTGTCAATGACATCAAAGTTATCAGGTTCATCATCAATAATTAAAATTTTAGAAATAAGAGACATATCGAAAAATTAGTGTTTACTTAATAGGGTTTGAATTTTGTCCAGGATCATTTTTAACTTGACTGGTTTATTCAAATATTCATTTGCTCCCGCTGCAATACATTTCTCCTGATAACTGTCATCACTGGAAATAGTTAAGCTATGCAACACAATAATGGGTGTGTGCTGAAGTTGCTGATTTGCACGTAGTAATTTAATTGTTTCTATTCCATTCATCTCTGAGATTGGGATATCGACGATCATCAGATCAGGGTTTTCTACCTTGATCATATTTACACATTCTTCTCCATTTTGGGCTAAAACAACCCGATATTCTCTAGCTTCTAGATAGTTAAAAATTGTGGTGATATTAGCTTGAGGATCTTCACTGAGAAGAATGATGGAAGAAGATTTTTTATCACTATAGTTAACAGTTTTTGATGAAGTAGCTTCTTGATTGTGCGTTCCATTTGCCAAGACATGATTCGTAATTTTTGTTTCTACTGTATATGGTATGTATACATGAAAAGAACTACCATGATCAACTTTACTTGTAACTGTGATTTTACCCCCATGCAGTTCTACTAATTGACGGACTAAAGATAAACCTAATCCCGTACCATTGTATTGACGGTTTAAGCTGCTGTCTATTTGCACAAATGGTTGAAAAAGTTTATGTAAATTAAATTCAGCAATACCAATACCGTTATCAATAATTGAGAAGCGTACCCATTGAGAATAATCAGGTGATTGGTTACTGTTAATTGTTTCTTTGTCCTCTTCTACCTGATCTACTACTAGTTTAATTTTGCCACTATCAGGAGTGAACTTAACGGCGTTGTTAAGTAAATTGATCAATATTTGCCGAAACCGGCGTTCATCAACGATAATTTCTGGTAAGTTGGCTGCTACTTCCACGCTAATCTCAATATTTTTCTTAATTGCTTGTTGTTTCACAAATATGAGACTGGAATCACAAAGGGAAATACAACTAACTGGAGCAATTTGTAACTCCAGTTTCCCAGCTTCAATTTTTGAAAGATCAAGAATATCATTAATCAATTCTAATAGATGTTTTCCACTCTGTTCAATAGTAGTAATAGCTCGTTTTTGAAGAGGATTAACCTGTCCAAAAACCTCTTCTTGCAAGCCTTCAGACATCCCTAAAATAGCATTTAGTGGGGTACGCAATTCATGACTCATATTAGCGAGAAACTCGTCTTTAAGCCGGGTAGCCTGGGCTAATTCATCATTACTTTGCCGCAGTTTTGCTTCAATTTGCTTTCGTTCACTAATTTCTGAAGCTGCTCCGATAATTTGTGTGGGAATGTTGTTACTATCCCGACTAAATATAGTATCGTGACTAAGAAACCAATGCCAATTGCCAAAGCGATCGCACATTCGGTATTCTATTTCTCGGATTTCTTGATCACTAGCTGTGAAGAAGTTATTATGGTAATCAATAACTCTGATTAAATCATCAGGGTGCATAATGTTTATAAATAATTCATTACCCATGTCTTGTATCTCTTGGGCAGAGTAACCAATCAATCTAGCAATCTCCCGATTAACATAGACATTGCGTTTTCTGTGTAAATCGTAAATATAAAGAATATCGGGACTGGCTTCAGCGATTCGCTGTACGAAGTATTGACTTTCTTTTAAAGCTAGTTCAACTTTTTTCCGGTCTGTAATATCTAATGCCGCACAGGTAATTCCTTCTATATTGCCATAGAGGTCGCACAGAGGATGAATAGTTAATACATAGCAAGTGAAATTATCATCTTCACCCACAACTATTTCTTCTCTGATGCTTTGCCCAGTTAACAAAACATGGCGTTTCCAAGATGTTAATTTTTGGGCATCTTCAGGTAAGAAAATATCATCATCAAACTTACCAATTATTTCTTCAGCTTTAAAGCCTAATATTGAGTTATAAATCCAGGTGTAGCGCAAATCAACATCTTGATTAAAAACAATAATTGGCGAATTATTTAAAGCAATGCGAAAGCGTTCTTCACTGTAGCGAAGAGCTTTTCCTACTTGTTTTTGTTTAGTAATACTCTGTTGTAAAGCTGTAGTCCGTTGTTCAACTCTTATTTCTAGTTCTTTATTAAGTTGCTGTAATTGTGCTTCGGCAATTTTACGATATCTTTCTGAAGCTTGTCGTTCACTAATATCTATAAATGTGACTATTACTTGTTCAAAACTACCATCATCTGTAAATAGGGGAAAAGCATTTACCAACATCCAGACAAAGGTTTGACTCTCTGGCCGATTTACCCCCACCACATAGTTATTTAAGGGCTGCTGAGTATTAATCACTAAATTAACCGGATATTCAGCTACTGGCATTACTGTTTCATTTTCTCGGCAAAAATACCAAGCTGGATCAAGGGCAGTTTTGCCCTGCATTTGATTGAGAGTCAGTCCTAGCAATTCGCAAGCTTTAAGATTATAAGTAATAATGCTGGTGTCAGTCGCGTGAGCAACTAGTCCCAAAGGCATATTCTCTACTAATAACCGATATTTTCCTTCACTCTGACGTAATAATTCTTCAGTTTGTTTGAGTTCTGTAATATCTGACAGTGACATCAAAAAAGCATCTTCACCATTCCAAGAAATTGATGCAGCCTGCATATTTACTTTTCGTCGCTGGCCACCTGGTTGCAATATTTCAATTTCTTGAATTTGATTACTATCACAATCCAAAGGCAGTGCAAAAGGCCAACCTTGGAGTTCCAGAATTTTTCTATCAAACATCCTGGATGCGGCGGGGTTAACAAAGAGAATTTTACCCTGTATATCTACAGTTACAAGACCGCTGGCACTGGTTTCAACAATAGTTCGCAAGCGTTCTTCACTTTTACTCAAAGCAATTTCTGCCTGTTTCCGTTCCTGAAGTTCTAACTGAAGACGATGATAAAGTTCAGCTTGCTGAATGGCTATAGATACATGAGTAGATAACTGTTGTAGCAATTCCGTCTCTTCTGGTTGCCAGATTCTAGGGGCATGATTTTGACAGGCCAGCATTAATCCCCAAAGTTGATCTCCGACAATAATTGGTACAAGAATTTTGGCTCTGATTTGCAGACGCTCTAATAGTTCTTGATGACAAGGAGTCATACCATGAGTATTAATGTCATTAACAACTTGAATGCGTCCATGAACATAAGGCTCAATCCAATCTTTTGCAAAACAAGGGTCAAAAACCTCTTGTCCCCGAAAAGATAACCAGCCGCTGCTGACATCCTCGGCAATGACTATACCGCTACCACTGGGATTCAGTTGATAGACAAGAGCGCGATCGCAGTTTAATACTTTTCTCACCTCAAGAGCCAGGGAATTTAGAATTTCTTCTAAGTCCAAGGAAGTCCGAATCCGGTTAGATATGGCACTTACTAGCCGTTCCCGTTCTGTCTGTGCTTGTAATTCTTCTGTGCGTTTTTTAACTTCTGCCTCTAATTCTGTATTGCGATTTTGCAATAACTCTAGTTTTTCTGTCTCTAGGGCAGATACCTTATGCTCTAATACTTGGACAACTTTATAAATATCTAAGGGGTTTAAGGCTTGCAACAAGGTCGTATAAGTCATAAAGCCCAGCAATTCACCCCGTTCACCAGTAATCACAATTCGGTGTATTCGCCGTTCTTCCATTAGCATTAAAACTGACCAAAGAGTATCATTTGGTGAGGCGGAAAATACTGGGCTACTCATCACCGTTTGCACTTGTATACAATCCAAGTCTAAATTCATCGCTTGGAATTGGACAATATCTCTTTCTGTAATAATTCCTATGGGTATGGGCAAAGAATTTATCTCTTCCACAATGACTACGGAACTTACTTTTTCCTTAGTCATTAACTTGGTAATCTGTAAAATTGATGTTTCTCGATCAGTATAGACTACCCGAACGGTCATAATTTCCGATACCAAACGCAATTGCAATAGGTCAATTGGTCGCAGCAGTTGACGTAAGTTTTCGTGGGTAATCAGTCCCACCAAATGGTTATGATCATCTAAGATTGGCAAATGACGAATTCGATGTCGTCTAAACAGATTTAATACTGCAAATAAATCGTTGAAATCCGACTGTTTAATGGTAATTACATTGTGAGTCATGACATCCCCAATCATCACATCCCCAATTTGTTTGCCCTCAGCACTTAGATGAACTACATCCCGCTTAGTAAAAATTCCTACTAATTGATTTTTTTCCATTACCAATACACAACTAGTACGAGCATCAGCTAACAAATAATTAGTCTCACTACTAGTATTTGCCAATGTACAGGTTGCTCTGGCATTACTCATCAGCGCGATCGCATCGCTTACTAATGTCTTAGGAGTCACAATTAATGGATTGTAAGCGATCGCTTGTTCTAAATTATTGGTTTCTATTAAGGATGTGAGTAGCATAATTCAGAAGTCAGGAAGGAAAAAGAGAATTTCTTACCTCCATCCTGTAATGTGTTTTATTTTTATTCATTGTCAATTGTCAATTGTCAATTGTCAATTGTTTACCGCACCTTTTACAAAATCCGGCATCTCTATCATGAAAAGCTAAACCACATCCTTGACAAATAGTTTCTACCTGATTTGTAGTTTTTACCAATCGTCTAATTAAGTCACCAATCTGCCAAGGAATCAAAGCCACTCCGGTTAAAATCATCAATACAGTTAGCAAGCGACCTAATTCAGAAATTGGGATTAAATCACCAAATCCAACCGTTGTCATCGTCACAACTGAGAAATAAAAAGCATCTAAAAAAGTGTTAAAACTTTCTGGATTGACTGGATGCTCAACTTGATAAATTAATCCAGAAAAAATAAAAACTATGGCAAATAAAGTAAATAATATTCTTGCAAAGATTACACTATCTTCATTACTAATACTGCCAATTAAAAATTTTTTGTCAATAAATCTCAATAAACGTAAGATTCTAAACCATCGGAATAAGCGAATAAAACTAATATCTACTAATCCGAGAAGAGATGGTAAAATTGATATTAAATCAATAACTGCATACAAACTCAGAATATATTTTATTCTATTTTTTGTACTCCATAAGCGTAATAAATATTCCCCAGCAAAAATTATTAATATACAATCATCTAATACTCTTAACTGCCACCGAGCATCCTGAGAGAGATAATAAGTTTCTGCAACAAAAATTCCCGAAGATAGTAAAACCAATAAAGCAATAGTTACATTAATTGCCTTACCTATAGAAGTTTCTATATCTGTTAAGTAAAACTCTACTTTTTCTCGGTTCAGCACCATCTTTTCAATAATTAACAATCAAAAAAAATTCTTACCCATTAACCATTACCCATGGAAAATTAAAACCTTAAACCAACTCCACCCTGTAAAGATAGAGCCGTACCACCCCTATTACGGTAAGCATCGAACGCAATAATAGCATTACCAAAAATCACAGTATTACTATTAGGAATAACATAATCAATTCCTGGTTGTAAGGCAAAACTGATTTTATTACCTACGGGAGAAGCTGTATCACCACTAGTTAAAACTAAACCAGCACCTAAATAAACATCAGTTTGCCAGTTTAGAGGCAGGTCATAGGAAACAGTAGGAACTATGGCTGTTCCTCTACCAATTAAAGCCTGAGCGCGGAAAGAAATAGGTGTTTCTAGCGACTTATAGCGAAAGGCCATCACTCCACCTAGTTGCGTACCATTGTTCAATCCCACCGTTGGACCAATACCAACATAACTACCATAAGCTACCTGAGCCTGTGCTGGTTGAGAGTTTACCGCTAAACTTAGTACCGTTCCTATCCCCATACACCCAAGCCAAGACTGAAAATGTTTCATTACCCTACTCCTGACACAATCTGAATTTAATATAACCTAGGCAAGATGTGACTGAAAATCTTATTCTTGCATAGGGGTAATTCATGAATTACCCTTACGTACATTCTGTTTTGTGTCAGTTATGTATAAAATACTTCATTGCTTAAACGATTATGGACAACGGGAGTGCAGTCCACCCTGAGTACAAATAAATGCCAATTGTTGAGGATCTAAATTTTTAGCTTTACTAAAATCTACTCCTTTGATTGAAGCATTTTGGGAACCAATATCAGGTGTTTCCACAAACTGATCTTCTGGATTTTGTTTACCAGCAAAGAGAATTGTGCCTTGAAAATCTGTTCCAGTTAGATTTGCTCCTCGTAAATCAGCACGACTTAAATCAGCATTTCGCAAATTGGCGTTTTCCAAGTTAGTCCAGCGTAAAGTAGCACCAGTAAGCCGAGAGGCACTTAAATTAGCATTACTGAGATTAGCATAATCTAAATAACCTTCAGATAAATCTGCACCTTGCCAATCAGTGTTAGTTAAATTTGCGTAAGCTAATTGTGTCCCAATCGCAGAAACGCGGACTAGATGAGCCGCATATAAATTTGCTTCTGTTAAATTAGCGTTGCTTAAATCCGCATTTGTCAAGCTGGCATTTTCTAAAATTGCATTTCTTAAATCTGTACCTACTAGCTGGGTACTGCTGAGATTAGCGCCAAATAACCGGGTGTAGGATAAATTAGCTTTGTTAAGATTAGCCTGACTTAAATCACTACGACTCATGGAAACACGACTCAAGTTGGCATTACTTAAATTAGCTTGCTTTAATTGAGCGTTGTTTAAATCTGCAATCACATCATCGTAAGTATCCCACCGTCCATCTTCACCGACGCTGCGGAAACGGCTACCTTGGAAATTAGCTTGGTTGAGATTTGCAGATTTCAAAACAATTCCTGATAAGTCAATATTGTTTAATACCAGGTTGAATAAAGACTTTTCTCCAGATACTTGAGAACCTAATTCAGCATTGCTCAAGTCAATTTTGTTAATTTTGCCACTATAGATAGCCAAAATTTTATTAATTACCTGCTGGGTGAGAATTAACTGATTTTGTCTAACTTCCCCATTGGGACTTTTACCCGTAGATTGCAGTTCTTTCACCAGAAATTGATTCATGCGATTTAATTCTGGGATAGCTTTAAAACCAGTATTAGTTAAAGCTTGTTGAATAGTATCCAGGGTTTTGGGGTCTGTTTCTTTAACTAATAAGTCAATTAATAATTTGACAGATTGTTTATCATCAATACTACCCAATGCTAAAACGGCTCTTTGTCGATCTTCATTGGTAACACCGTTGTTAGGATTCAGTGCTTTGATCAGTTCGATAAATTTTTGACTATTAGTTTGTTCACTTCGTCGGTAGTTTTCTTGGGTTTGGATATAAATTTGTGTACCTATTAAAGTTGATAACACAGCAATCATACTAGTCAGTCCTACTAACAACAGACTGAGATTGGGATTATTTCTTGGGGAAGGTATGGAACTGGATTTTTGAGTGGAAGAACTATCTACAACATCATTTTCGATTACTTTTGACTGCTCCCCAGGATGGATAACAGTGCTTGCTGCATCTATTGTGTATGTCCCTGCCAATTGATCATGGAAAGAGCGGCGATGCTTTTGGGCAGGCCAACCCTTAGATTCTACGAGAATCATCAACATAATCAAAGATGTAAACAAAGCTAAATTAGGGAAAAGAAAGCTATAACGCCAAAGCATATAAGCGGCAGAAACTGGTACAGTCCAACGCCCTAATCCTTCTCTCACTACCACTGCACTTAAGCCTGGTGGTGTTCCCAATTCGTTAACCACTCGTACACCAAACCAACGTTTGGGAGTGCTACTACCAGTTTTGGCTAGTAAATACAATTGCCAGGCGGAAATACCAGTGGGTAATAATAGGGCTAATGTCCACAATATGTTAGTCGGCCAGGCGACGTTGCGAATACCGTAGCTGACAGGTAATGCTAGAGGTCTGGCGATCGCTTTTTCTGTGACTACTAAAACAGGGTTTAAAGGAACTCGACGAATCTCACTACGAGAATTTACATACACACCTAAAGCATAAGGAACTAAACCACTGGCAATAAAGAGGGTTATTTCCACCGTCCAAGCCACAAAACGCCTGGTTGATAATGGGGTAATATTAGCTTTTTTCGGTTCTTTAGGGCGGCTAGACTGACTACTGCTTTTGCCGATCATTGGATTCGCCATTGAATAATTACCTGTGATTTTTTTACGCCATTATTGGCATGATTAAAATAGGCTATTGCTTATTTTGCTTGTCTATTAGCAATAAAAAATTTGTATCCAAGATACACCAACACTGCCAAAACCGCCAGACTGATGAAAGAAGCGACTAAAGCGAATACTGTTTGCAGCACCCAAACAGTTAACAACATGACTATAGCTGTAACTGCTAGCTTTTTAATTTTTGATAAACTATTAAACCAACTTTTGGATCGTTCTAAATATAAGTTCCATTGAGAAAACCTAGTTACAGGTGTCTGTGCTTCTGGTTGCGAAGCATTGACACCAGCAGATTTGACTTCTGCTTCTAGATTTTGGAGACGACGCTGCAAATCTTCTTCTGGTTGAGAGTTCATTCCAATACTGTTTCACTCCAAAAAGAAATATTCAGAAATTATGACTGGTATTCAGGGAACATGGTCGGCAATAAGACATTGATTTTAGATGAGAACTTAGCAAAAGTTTTCTGATTCTGGATAGTTAGTTCAGGATATTTTACATTGGAGTCTAGAACTTTTCTCACTGAAATAGGTATTACCACCAACTTAAATGACATCCCACAATATTTAATCAGAATCAAAAACCGTTGTCATAATAGATAGGAGTGTTATGACCCAATTAATTATCTGCTCATTTAAGACTGAAAAAACCCTATGTTAGCAGGAACAATTTTGCAGAATGGAAAATATACCATCCTCCAGGAAATAGGGCGGGGCGGATTTGGTGTTACCTTCAAAGCTATGCACCACTATTTAAACCAAGAAGTGGTGATGAAAACTATCAATGAGAGGTTGCGGAAACATCCCGATTTTCCTAAGTTCCAGCGCCAATTTCAAGATGAAGCGAGAAGATTAGCTGCTTGTGTTCATCCTCACATTGTCCGGGTCAGCGACTTTTTTGAAGAAGATAGCCTACCTTACATGGTGATGGAATACATTCGTGGAGACACTTTAGGTGCAGCATTTGTTTTACCAGGTATACCTTTACCAGAAGCTACAGCCATCCATTATATCCGCCAAATAGGCGCAGCCTTGCAGGTGGTACATAATAATGGCTTACTGCACCGAGATATCAAACCAGATAATATTATTTTGCGTCAAGGAACTCAGGAAGTAGTGCTAATTGATTTTGGCATTGCTAGAGAATTTAGTAATGGGGCAAAACAGACACATACAGGCTTAGTCAGTGAAGGATATGCACCTATTGAACAGTATTTAACTCAAGCATCACGGACAGCAGCTACAGATGTTTATGGTTTAGCAGCAACTTTATATGCACTGTTAACAGCACAAGTTCCCATCCCTGCATTATTGCGTGACCGGGAACAAATGCCCTCTCCTCGTGAACTACAACCTCATTTGAGTGCGGCTGTTAATCAAGCAGTTAACAGAGGAATGGCTGTAGAACCAAAGTTTCGCCCAACCACAGTAGCAGACTGGCTACAACTACTACCAGGAAATGGGCTAAATGTAACAACACCAATTGTACATACCCAAGCAGTACCTACCATTAATTTATCAGATATAAAATCACCAGATTTACATAAAAAATCTCATTCCCATCCTATTGCTACACCATCAAAAGTTGCAAACATAGGAAAAAAAGCAGGTGTATCTAAGGGAGTTATTAGCATTAGTATTGCCTTAGTTGCAGCTACAGCAGGTTTTAGTATGATGCGGATATTATCAAAGCTGGATTTACAATCATCACCTAAACCACTTTTTGAACAATCTATTGATGAATCTCATCCACCGAAACCTGTTGTTGAAATATCACCACCATCTGCAAATCAAAAAACTCAAAATTCCTCTTTTAGCGAATCTATACCAGTAACTAGTGTAAGAAAAAAACGCAAAAATATTCGTGTTTCCCCAGAACCAACTTCTACTCGCAATAGTAGTTATGAAGAAAAAGCACCTGAGAATAATAACTCTCAACCTACTCCAACCCTCAACACCATAATCAAGAAATCAACACCAACTGTTACTTCTTCACCATCTTTAATGGATACATTGCGTGACGCTAAAGAATCCCAAAAAGCTTCTCCTGCTTCACCCGCAGAAAATGCCGCACCGGCATCTAATTCCATAGTCACCCCACCCAAGGAATCTCAACCAGAAAATTCTTCTGGTGTGGTAGTCCCAACTTTAGAAATAAATCAAAATCAATTGCCAGAAAGTCAGCAGCAGAAGGAAGAAAAGCCACAGTAGACATTTTGTTAAGAGACTTCCAAATAAAAAAAGTATCCCAAATTTTCTTGTAGGATGGGCATACTATGACAGGCTCAGTACAAGTCTTGCCTGCTAATAATATCAGGATGGGCATCTTGCCCATCCCACAATATTGGATTATCTTTTTTGTGGAGTTCTCTAAATCTAACGGAGAGGGGGGGATTCGAACCCCCGTTGAGTTGCCCCAAAACGCATTTCGAGTGCGTCACCATCAACCACTCGGACACCTCTCCAAAATAAACTGTCAAGTTTTAGCTTTACTGTTGCCGTTTCAGATTATAACACAACCTATTTAAAATTTCTGTATTGCGTGTTAACTTAATCTTCCATAACGTGCTGTGATTAAGGTTTCGGAATGAGATTGATTATATAACCAAGCCCACATTTGATCACCAAAGGAAAAATGCCACCATTCTCTAGGATTCCGTTGGAATCCGGCTTTTAGCATCACCTCTCGCAATAATTGACGGTTAGCATCATACTCTTGATTACTATTAATATAATATTCGGGGTGCGATCGCTCGGACATTTCATCAATGGGTGAACCCATATCCAAAACTTCCCCCGCATCATTTACTAAGGTAATAT
>JANMGZ010000611.1:0-9880 GCA_031374905.1 Dolichospermum sp. OTE_70_metabat_362_sub | reverse complement strand
CTTCGGCACGCTTCGCTAACGTAGGGAAGGGGGGCAGGGGGGTTAGGTTTTTGGAGATTATTGGTTTTATTTAATACTTTTCAAACAACCTCTTATATTTAGCAGTTCCTTTAACGACTTACAAAACATTTTTTCAACTTGATTTTCCCAAAGATATGATATTAGAGAATCAGTTAAAAATGCTTGTTTATGATGTAGAGCAAGAGGTAATTTTTAAATGGATACATTAACCAGATATCGCCAGCTTATACAACAAATATTGCAGGAATATAGTGATCAAAAACCAGCTTACAGCAATATAGAAGTTGAGACAATTTTTGATACAGAACGTGACCATTATCAAATAGTTCATGTCGGTTGGGAAGGTCAAGATTGGGTACATAGTTGTATCATTCATATTGATATTAAAGGTGGTAAAATTTGGCTGCAATGGAATGGTACAGAAGATGATATTGCTGCTAATTTAGTGGCTGCTGGAGTTCCCAAGGAGGATATTGTGTTAGGTTTTCAGTCTCCTTTTATGAGGAAGTTTACAGAGTATGCTGTCGGTTAATTATTTAACGAATACTAATTCAGCATCAACCTGATTTCCATAACAAATTATGTTGAGGATGTGGGGGTGCGATTGCGTAGTTGATAAATATAACTATTCTTCTTCTACTAATATCTGTGAAATATCACGTGCAGCATGAATTAACCGGACAATTTCAATGTACTCATCTCCTTGCAAATAAAAAATTAGATGCTTTTCAAATCCCTTAACTGCCCACTTTCGCAAACCCATTAGACGCGGATTCCCAATATCATAAACACTACCAACACCCGGTAGTTTTGCTATTTGTGAAAAAGTCTGCCTAGTAGCATCAAAAAAACTCAATGCTGCATCAAAATTACTCTGTGCAATATAAGCAAACTGTTCATGCAGATCAGCACTAGCCTTTGGTCTAATTACAATTCGTCTAGTCATTGTTATGATTTGCGAATTCTTTCAATAAGTTGGGTACGTTTTTGTTCCCACCATTCATCCGTAATCTCTATTGCCTCACCGCTATCTAATCCTTCCAATAGTAATTTTTCTATTCGTGATTTTTGGACTTTTTCTAAGTCTTGACGAATTAAGTGTCGAATATATTCGCTGGTTGTACTGTAGCCACCTTTTTCAAGCTGTTCATTGATAAAGTCCCGCATAGAATCGGGAAGAGAAATATTTACTGTAGTCATAGCTAATAAGTGTTTATTTTGCTGATTATTTAATTATGGCAAATATTGTCAATTTTTGTCAAATCAAATATTTAATGTGATAGCGCGACCTAGGAATCGCTTTTAGGGATTTGGAGGGTCCGTAGGAATCGCTGTTTGGGGATGTGGGAGTGCGATAGCGTAAGCGCTGACTTGTCAGTTTGCTGTTTTGGGGATGTGATCGCGTAGCTGTAGGTAGAAATTTTGTATAATCTACATAATAATATAAAATTCAACAATACATGATTCAAACATTTAAAAATAAAGCTTTAGAAAATCTATTCAAAGAAAATTTTAATAAAGGATTTCCCGCAAATTTAGAAAAGAAAATTAGAATTAGACTTGAAGTTATAGACTCTGCTTTAATGGTAGACGATATAAGATTACCGGGATATGATTTGCATGAATTAAAAGGAGATAGAAAAGGAACTTGGTCAATTAAGGTATCAGGAAACTGGCGGATAACTTTTAAATTTGAAGATGGTGATGCTTATGATGTTAATCTTGAAGATTATCATTAAATCCTGTGTTAATATGATATTAATTAGGTAGAGATTGCTAAATAGCAGTAGCCAAATTTATTAAGGAGTATTGATTATGAATAATTTGCAAGATATTACTCAAGATAGATTAGTAAGACCAATACACCCTGGTGAAATAATTGCAGATATTTTAGATGATTTAGATATTAATACTAGCAGTTTTGCCGAAATTTTAGGAGTATCTAATCAAACAATTCAGGAAATTATTAATGGTGAAAAATCCATTACTGTAGATATTGCTATTCGTCTTGGTAAAGCTTTAGGTAATGGACATAGACTTTGGTTGAATCTTCAGCAAAAAGTTGATGTCTGGGATGCTTTGCAAAGTCATAAAGAAGAATATGAGCAAGTGATGACATTGGGTTAGAAAAATATGGATTTTATCACCCTCTATCTACCTTCATCAATTCAAATAACAGATAATCAATTTTTTGAATTATGTCAAATCAATGAATTAATTATATTTGAACGTAATGCTGATGGTAGTTTGATATTAAAACATTTATTGGGTGGAATAAATGGCAATATTAATACTGGTTTAACTGCTCAATTAGCGAGTTGGAACGATGACAAATCACAAGGTGTAGCTTTTGGTTCTGATGTAGGATTTATTTTACCAAATGGTGCAATACTTTCACCTAATGCAGCTTGGATAAAGTTGAAAAGATGGAATAATTTAAGTGAGGAGGAAAAACAAAATGCCTTTTACAAATGTATCTAAGTGCGTTAGTAAAGCTTACTGAAGGTATCGCTTCTTGGGGATGAACCTTTGTGACAGAACTTTGGGACTTTGAAAAAAGTTCCCATCTAAAAGTTAAGTGTGACTATATACTCTGCAAAAAATAACCGTAAAAATATCAGAGAACCTATCTTAATAACCAGCACAAATAGATAATGAACGGATTAAATATTGAATTATGATGATTAAAACCAATAAAAGTAAATAAGTATGACAAAAAATAACGTAACTATAGTATTAGTAGAACCAGCCGGACCATTAAATGTAGGTTCAGTAGCTAGAGTTATGAAAAATTTTGGCTTATCTAAACTAATATTAGTCAATCCTCAATGCGATCGCACATCCGATGATGCCTTAAAAATGGCAGTTCATGGCAGAGATATTTTAGAATCTGCGGTCATAGTAAAAACATTACTACAAGCCTTACAGGGCTGTGTCCGTGCCATTGCAACCATGGGACGGGAATACAGTGGAGAACTCCCCCTAGAAACCCCTCACACAGCTTTACCCTGGTTATTAGCAGAAACTCAAAAGCCTGTAGCCTTAATTTTTGGTAGAGAAGATAGGGGATTAAGCAATGAAGAATTAAATTATGCCCACAAATTAGTTTGTATTCCCACAAATCCAGAATATCCATCTTTGAATTTAGCTACTGCTGTTTCCATTTGTTGTTATGAATTGTCACAATCTACAGAATTATTTATAAATGAGAATATACCCGATTCAGAAATTGCTTCGTTAGATGCTATGGAGGCTTACTATCAGGAATTGGAGTCTTTATTGCTTTCTATAGGTTATCTTTACCCCCATACGGCAGCTAGTCGCATGGAAAAATTCCGTCATCTGTATAATCGTGCTTACTTGCAAACTGGGGAAGTGGGAATGTTGCGAGGGATTTTGCGACAGATAAAATGGGCAATTAACAGGCAAAAACCTGAAAAACGCGACTGTAGCTAGAATTTTGTCAAGTGCGCCCTGCTGGAATCGAACCAGCCTGAAGACGAATTATGAGTTCGTTGCCTCCCCAATCGGCCAAAGGCGCTTGTTAACTAAGATTTTAACCCTATGATTTAAGCTTAGTCATTGATTTATGACTTTACTTTAACAACAGTACACCATTGTACCATAATTTGGCAACCTGTAAACAATTATCTGCAACAGGTTGAGATTTTTATTCCCTATGCAGCGTGTCAAGTGATGAATTTTGCTAGGATTAATAACGCCAAATTCAAAAATCCCTAGTAGCATATATAGTAACTAAATCTGAATTCCTATTTGCTAATGAAAATAAATACTACTGTACTACTAACTTTAATTTTGTTAACTCTGATGTTGGGAGCCGGTTCTGCAAGTGGTTTTTTAGGCTTTACCTTGGGTAGTATGGCACTTAAAGGTGTCACTACACCAGATGGTCGTCCCGTGACTAAGTTTAACAGCAGCAAGGCCAATAACCCCCAGGAGGAAACTGAAGCTTTTTTAAAAGAAGAAGATATTATCAAAGTCGTAAAATCACGAATTAACGACAAAAACAAGAATAATAAACCAGACAAGTCAGAAGAAGAAGAAATTAAAATTAGCAAGCCACAGCCAAAGGAAAAACCCGCAGCCGAGGAAATTTCTCAACCAGGATTTCCTGTTACTGCTGAAAGTGAGGGTGTAACCATGTCTGTAAAATCTATTCGCTATTCTGGTGGTGATTTACTCCTAAAAGTGAATATGCAGAATAAAGGTGGTGAATCTGTAAGGTTTCTCTATAGTTTTTTAGATATTACCGACGACAAAGGTAGAACCTTGAGTGCAATTACAGAAGGTTTACCCTCAGAACTGCCCGCAAAAGGTGCAGAATTTCAAGGTACAATCAGCATTCCTACCGCTTTACTTGATGATGTCAGACAGATATCTCTATCTTTAACTGATTATCCGGCTCAAAAACTCAAGTTGCAATTGTCTGATATTCCTGTAGAGAAAGGTAATTAAGATTCAATTTTGGATTTTAGATTTTGGATTTTAGATTTGACTCTAAATATCAAAAATTTCAACCTTTCTTTACCAGGGGGCAAATTCTACACTATCTTAGACAGTGAGTGCTTTTTCTACCTTAAATTGGACAGATACAGGACTGCGATTGTGTAGCGTGCTAGTGCTAATTGCTATCAATGCTTTTTTTGTGACGGCAGAGTTTTCTATGGTGACGGTGCGACGAACTCGGATTCAACAGTTAGTACAAGCTGGTGATGTTCGAGCGATCGCTGTGGAAACATTACAACGTAGTATTGATAGACTACTATCTACAGCCCAACTAGGTATTACTCTTTCTAGTTTGGCGATGGGTTGGATTGGAGAAAGTACAATTGCTGTATTAGTGGAAAAATGGCTCGATTCCTGGCCTTTATCTTTCAGAATTAATTACTTACTAGCTCATTCTTTATCAGTCCCTATTGCCTTTTTTGCCATTGCTTATCTACAAATTGTTTTAGGAGAATTGTGTCCAAAATCAGTAGCAATGTTGTACTCAGAACAGTTAGCTAGGTTTTTGGGACCATCAGTTAAATCTATAGTCCGTTTTTTCAGTCCCTTTATCTGGGTTCTAAATCAATCAACCCACTGGCTATTACGATTGTTTGGAATTGAATACACAGGTCAAAGTTGGCGACCTCCAGTTACACCAGAAGAATTACAGTTAATTATCTCCACAGAAAGAGAATCTACAGGTTTAGAAAATGCAGAAAGAGAACTCCTAAATAACGTTTTTGAATTTGGAGATATTACCGCCGAAGACATCATGATTCCTCGGACTAGCATTATTGGTATCTCCATAACTGCCAGTTTTCATACATTACTTGAGGAAATATCATCTACTGGTCACTCCCGTTATCCTATCATTGGCGAATCTTTAGACGACATTCGCGGCATAGTTTACTTTCAAGATTTAGCACAACCCTTAGCTTTAGGAAAAATCTCCCCAGAAACAGAAATTCAACCATGGATGCGTCCGCCTCGATTTGTGCCAGAACAGACTCTTTTAAGTGAACTTTTGCCAATGATGCAGCAGGAAAAACCCGCTATGGTGATGGTTGTAAATGAGTTTGGGGGAACTGTAGGATTAGTAACTATTCAAGATATTATTGCGGAGATTATTGGTCATGCTGGGGAATCTGACAGCAGCAATGATTTACTGATTCAAATGGTAGACCAACAAACATTTTTAGTGCAAGCGCAAATTAATTTAGAAGAAGTTAATCAAGTTTTGCATCTGAATTTACCTTTAACCAGGGAATATCAAACTTTGGGCGGATTTTTACTTTATCAATGTCAAAAAATTCCCAACAAAGGCGAGATATTCAATTATGATCATCTTGAATTTACCGTCATCTCAGTTATTGGTCCGCGTCTTCACCAAATCCAAATTAGAATTTTAACACACCTGATCTAGCTTAACATTCTCTTGTTTAAGAAGTTGCACAGCATTATTGTACGATGTTCTGTTTTTGTTGTCAAAATTGCGTTTAATTAATACAATAAGTAATAAGTGTGCTAAAAACATAATCAGACTTAATCCTATGGACTTTGACAAAAAAGCCCTCAGTGAACGCGACATCTGTACTAAACACATCACTCCTGCCATAGTACAAACAGCAGGATGGGATTTACATACCCAAATTCGTGAAGAATACACCTTTACCGCAGGACGGGTTTATGTGAGGGGTAAATTAGTCACAAGAGGAGAAAGTAAACGTGCTGATTATATTCTTTATTACAAACCTAATCTAAAAATTGCTGTCATTGAAGCCAAAGATAATAATCATAGTGTGGGAAGTGGAATGCAGCAAGCACTCAATTATGCAGAAATATTAGATATACCTTTTGTTTATAGTTCCAATGGTGACGCATTTTTAGAACATGATAAAACTGTGACATCAGGAATCATAGAAAGAGAAATTCCTTTAGATAAATTTCCCACACCGGCAGAATTATGGCAACGTTATTGTCAATGGAAAAATATTGATAATGTTCAACAAACCATCGTCACCCAAAGTTACTATGATGATGGTAGTGGTAAATCACCACGATATTATCAACAGATTGCTATTAATAAGACAGTAGAAGCCATCGCTAAAGGTGAAAACCGGATATTATTAGTTATGGCTACAGGTACGGGTAAAACCTTCACAGCTTTTCAAATTATTTGGCGGTTATGGAAATCTAAAACTAAAACCAGAATCTTATTTTTAGCAGATAGAAATATTCTCATAGACCAAACTAAAACCAATGATTTTAAACCCTTTGGTTCTGCAATGACGAAAATTAAAAACCGTCAGGTAGATAAATCCTATGAAATTTATTTAGCCCTGTATCAAGGTGTATCAGGAACAGAAGAATCTAAAAATATCTATAAACAATTCTCTAGAGGATTTTTTGATTTAATTGTGATTGATGAATGTCATCGAGGTAGCGCGGCTGATGATTCCGCATGGCGAGAAATTTTAGAATACTTTACTGCTGCTACTCAAATCGGTTTAACAGCCACACCCAAGGAAACTAAAGAAGTTTCTAATATAGATTATTTTGGTGAACCCATTTATACTTATTCCCTCAAACAAGGCATAGAAGATGGATTTTTAGCACCTTATAAAGTTGTGAGAATTGATATTGATAAAGATTTAGAAGGCTGGCAACCAGCACCGGGAGAATTAGATAAATATCATCAATTAATTGATGATAAACTTTACACTCAAAAAGATATTAATCGCACATTGATATTAGAAAACCGAGATATTTTAGTTGCTAAAAAGATAACGGAATTTCTCAAAGCTACCAACCGATTTGATAAAACCATTGTTTTCTGTGAAGATATAGACCACGCCGAAAGAATGCGCTGTGCCTTAATTAATGAAAATAGTGATTTAGTTTCCCAAAATCGTAAATATATCATGCGAATTACGGGAGATGATGAACAGGGAAAAGCAGAATTAGATAACTTTATTTTACCAGAAAGTCCCTATCCAGTGATTGTGACTACATCTAAATTAATGACTACAGGAATAGATGCCCAAACCTGTAAATTAATTGTTTTAGATAAAAATATTGGTTCAATGACAGAGTTTAAACAAATCATTGGCAGAGGCACAAGAATTAATGAGGAATTTGATAAAAAATATTTCACAATTATAGATTTCAAAAAGGCTACTAAAAAGTTTAATGATAAAGATTTTGATGGCGAACCTGTACAAATATATGAACCCAAAACTGGGGAATCTCCCGTACCTCCAGATGATTATGATGGTAGTCCAGATAGTGGAGATAATATTGATGATTTGCCTGAAAAATCAGGACAGAAGCGAGTTAAATTTGTACCTGTAAATGTGGATGCTGCAATAGTTTCTGAAAGGACACTTTATTATGGTAAAGATGGAAAATTAATCACCGAATCTATTAAAGATTATACTCGCAAAACTGTCCAACAAGAATTTACAACTTTAGATAAATTTCTCCGTCGCTGGAATGCAGCAGAACAGAAACAAGCTATAATCCAAGAATTAAATGAACAGGGAATTTTATTAGAAGCATTAGCACAGGAAGTGGGGAAAGATTTTGATCCTTTTGATTTAATTTGTCATGTGGCTTTTGACCAACCTGCTTTAAGTCGCAAAGAAAGGGCTAAAAAGGTGCGTCAGCGTGATTATTTTCATAAATACAGTGAAAAAGCCCGTGCGGTTTTAGATGCACTTTTAGATAAATATGCAGATGAAGGGATTGAAAATATTGAAGATATAAATGTTTTAAAAGTGCAACCGATTGATAAAATAGGTACACCTATAGAAATTATCAAAATATTTGGTAGTAAACAAAAGTATTTAGAGGCATTACAGGAGTTAAAAAATCAACTTTATATGGCATCATGAAACGTTAATTATTGAATATATCTCTGTGGTTATTTGTTGGCTTTCACACCCGCCTGGAAATCAATTTCCGGGCTAATAGCTAAAGTGCGTTAAAACGCACTCCTAATAAATAAAAACCAAAATTATTTTATTTTCAGAATAAATAAAACAAAAAAATAGTCGGTTAAAACCGACTTTAGCTTTGAGACAGGGAATAAATTCCCTGGCTGTCTGGGAACGAGATAAAACTAAACCGAATACCAATTTTCATATTCTAAATTAGGGATATTTTGAAAATGTTTAACATTAGCAGTAATTAAAACGCATTGATATCTAGTAATCTTTTTTCTTCTATCTCACGTTCTAGATTTTGTAAAAGTATACTTTCTTCTTCATTGGCAATACCAGCAAATTGCATAAAATCTATATTTTTTGAATCTGATAATTTTTGGGGTAGTTTTTGGGATATTTTTTGAAAAATCAGTTTAGCAATCTCATTTTGTTCTGTTTTCGGTAGCTGTGACACTACACTCAATGCTTGTTGTAATAGACTATTCATAGGTTTTGTGAATGAGTTCTTACTTAATACTACTCTATGATAACATTATGATAAAATCTTTAATGATCTTTAGATGACGACTTAGTGGTAGGTTGGGTTGAGAAAACCCAACATAAACAACCTGTTGAAGTGTTGGGTTTCACTTCGTTCTACCCAACCTACGTATATAATACAAAAACTCTATCTTTATCAACAAATGTCAATCAGTACCACAATTAAAACTATCCAAGATATCATTCGTAAAGATGCTGGTGTGGATGGTGATGCCCAGCGTATTAGTCAATTAGTATGGATGATTTTCCTGAAGATTTTTGACGACAAGGAAACCGAATATGAAGCATTAGATGATAATTACCATTCTCCTATTCCAGAGGCTTTACGCTGGCGGAATTGGGCTACAGATTCGGAAGGAATGACGGGGGATACTTTACTTGATTTTGTGGATAATGTTTTATTCAAAACTCTAAAAGACGCGAATACATATCAAGATAAAAACCCGCGCGGGTTTGTGATTAAGGCGGTATTTGAAGATGCCTATAATTATATGAAAAATGGCACTCTTATCCGGCAAGTAATTAATAAATTAAACGAAATTGATTTTAATAGTTCCCAAGACCGTCATTTATTTGGCGATATTTATGAACAAATTCTCCGTGATTTGCAAAGCGCGGGTAATGCTGGAGAATATTACACTCCTCGCGCTGTAACTCAGTTTATGGTGGATATGATAGATCCAAAATTGGGTGAAAGAATTTTAGACCCTGCTTGCGGTACGGGAGGTTTTTTAACTTGTGCTTTGGAACATATTAAAAATAAATATGTAAAAACTTCAGAAGATAGCGAAAAATTACATAAATTAATTAAAGGTGTGGAGAAAAAACCCCTGCCTCATTTATTGTGTATGTCGAATATGTTATTG
>JANMGZ010000608.1:0-2865 GCA_031374905.1 Dolichospermum sp. OTE_70_metabat_362_sub | reverse complement strand
GGACGAAAGGCTGTAAGCTCGTTTTGGGGAGATACGTCAGGCTGACCAAAAACTTCACTACTGGAGGCTTGGTAAAATCTCGCATCAGATTTGCAACGACGAATGGATTCTAAGAGACGAGAAACACCTAGAGCGGTGTATTCCGCAGTGAGAGATGGTTGTGTCCATGATGTGGGAATATAACTTTGGGAAGCCAGGTTATAAATTTCGTCGGGTTGGGATTCTGTAATCACATCCATGAGTGAGGATTGATCCAGGAGATCACCAGAAAGAATTTCCACGGTACCACTGAGGTGATGAATCCGTTCAAGGTTTCCAGAACTGGAGCGACGGACTAAGCCAAATACTTGATATCCTTTGGATAGAAGGAGTTCGGCAAGATAAGAGCCATCTTGGCCAGTTAATCCGGTAATTAGTGCTTTCTTGGTCATTTGCTGATATTTAATAATTGCCGATTTGCCGTTTGCTAGGTGGTTACAAACAAAGCAGAATAAGGTGAATTTTAACCGTTAATTTCAAGTAGCTAGAATCTATACTATCTATAAACCTTGTTTGGGAAAATCGGCTGAACTTAGTTTATTTTAACTTCGTATTATATATAGTCTTCTATTGAGATTTTTTAAAAGAGTTTCCATCCATGTTTTTTGAAAAAGTAAATTGCTGATTGAATATTAATTATTGTTAGCTTCAGGGATTTATATGAACCTTTTGCCCAATGATGAAAAATATGTACATGAGGATAAAATACAGTTTTGTATTTTTTAGCCATTCTCAGAGTTATATCTGCATCTTCAAAGTACATAAATATGTCTTCATCAAAATATCCAATTTCATCTAAATATTTTTTACGAAAGAGCATGAAGCATCCAGATAAATACAAAACTTCTGCTATTTTGTCGTAGCCCATATCGCGCATTTCATACCAGTCTAGATAGGGTTTTAGAAGGAAATGTAATGGTTTAGGAATAAACCGTCTAGCGAACAGAGCAAATAATGTTGGATAGCGTTTACAAAGATATTGTATCTCACCGCTAGGGAAAAATATTTTAGGTTGGATTAAACCAACTTCTTGATTGGTTTCTAAATAATCTATTAGTTGCGGTATGACATTTTCATCAAAATAAATGTCTGGATTAAGAACAAGATGATAATCAGACACTCCACATTTAGAAATAGCTATATTATGGGCTTTAGCAAAACCTACATTGTTATTATTGTTGTAATAGTATTCAACGTTCTCTAAATCTTGGAATACTGTTTTCAAATCTGGAGAGGGTGAGTTATCAACAACACACACGTTAATCTTTAATGGTGTATTGATAGTAGATAATACTGTCTTATACACCATGTCAGGATTGTTTTTATATAATACTAGTGAAGCAGTGATGCGTATTGTTTTTTCCATAAAGAAATTGATTTTATTTAGTACGAATAAATGATTAATTTTTAATCTAGAATTTAGATTATTCTGTTATGTATGGGAAGATAAAAAATATTTAAGATTAGCATGAAATTTAGGAGCAATCAGGAGAAGTATAAATTTCAGCACTGATTTACTTATCAACAAAATCATATTTTGAAAGGTTATTTTCTCGGATTTCCACAGCTTCCAGAAATTACTAATATCTCCAAACCTCATTTTCAAAAGATTACTACTTAAACTTTTTGGTATCTTATACACATAGGTTAATTGTACTTCTAATAAATAAAGATTATGATTATTCAGACATATTTGCATCCATAAAAAATAATCTTCGCAGTATCTTTGTCTAGAATCAAATCTATAGTTGATATCTTTTTTGAGGATTATTGATGAGGTTTCAAATGGATTAGACGTTAATATTTGATTTTTTGTCACTGCACAGACTTTAAATTCTTTATTTAATACTGTCGGCTCTAAGGGATAGCTATTTGAAACATCTCGGGGTGGTTCATGACCACAAACTAAAGCATGAGGATTAGCACACATCCATAAATATTGAAATGCAATTTTCTCTGGATGCCAAGCGTTATCAGCATCAAGAAAAGCAATATAATCTTGAGTAGCTAAATCCCAACCAACATTACGAGCTACAGAAGGTCCAGAGTTAGACTTTAAATCTATAATTTTTATCCAATTGTTGTCATATTTATTTTGCAGCTTTTGTAAAATTTCCCAAGTATTATCTTTACTTCCATCATTAATAAGTATGACCTCAGCAGGACTCAGAGTTTGTTTAGCGATGGAATCAACGGCTCGTTCGATGGTATTGGAACAGTTATAACATGGTATGACAACACTAACAGATGCTTCCATATATTATTCCTTAAGGATTCGTTTCAAGATAGGCATAATTTCAGATCACAGACATCAGTAATATATAATATATTGAAATAATTAAGTTAGAAATTACCTCAATCTATAAATAAATTTTTTGTAAGAAATGAATAATCACTAAGTAGTATTTTTAGGTCAGTCCCTACAATCAATATCCTGGAAACATTCTTCCAGTCCAACCACTAGCCATAAAGGTATTTTGTTTAAAAAATCTCCAACTGATTTCAAATACAATTTTCCTAGCTGCTCGCTGACCTTTTTCTTGGCCCAAAATCAGGATAGTAGTCCATAATAAACTGCTACGTATAATTTGTAATACAAAAGTAATTTCATGAGCTTGCAACGCGTAATTAAATGAAGGTTGTGCTAGTTGTATAGGATTATTTTTTAACCAAGCTTCCTGGGATTTTATAGCAAAGTCTAAGACCTCTTTCATGCGAAAAACATAGTAATGCTCACGATTAGTTCTTACAAATCCAGCCCATGCGAAAGCGAATCGTTCATATGGATGTTCTAAGAAGTAATTAAATTTATAAATAAAATCAAGA
>JANMGZ010000590.1:0-5460 GCA_031374905.1 Dolichospermum sp. OTE_70_metabat_362_sub | reverse complement strand
CTTTTAGGAAACAAGATGGAGAAATAGTGAACGGAATCAAATTTAATCCAGATTGGGAAAAGAACTGTTGGTTTACAGGTGGCATTGTAATTCTTAGTAATTAGTACACAACTAAAATAGACAGAAAAATCAATTTTGAGTTCAGGACAAAGAATTTATAGAAATGCGACAACGTAAAAGCTATGTCTACGCTATATTACATCAATGTTAACAGCCCAAAGATAAAGCAGGAGACAGGAACAAACAACTTTTTCTCCCCATCCTCAATGCCCAGTAGGTAACAAAATTGTGAAAAAAACAGGCAAAATGTGATAATCCTATGATTCTAGCTTACAAGTACAGGCAAAATCCCCCAACACACCCTTGCTGTTAAATTCCTCCGCCCATGAAAACAGTATTAGTCAATCATCAAAAATCCTTAGTGCAATGGGTAAGCCAAACAACAGGCATAAATACTTTCGGGGTAAAAGTCCGGTTGCTAGGTAATGACCTACATATTCTTTGTGAAAACATTGAATGTCCACAACGTTGGCAAACTTTGTTAGAGTTAATGAAAGCATTACAGCACACTGACATAGATACTCTCACCAATGATGAACAACCATCAATATACCAAGTATTAATTTATGGTCGAAAAAAAGGGAAACACCTTCCCGAATGGTCTCATCGGGTATACTTGAATCAAGTAGAGCGACATTTGGAACAGGTAGAACAATCACTACTAGCACAAGTAGAAACACCTATAAGCCTCGGTGGCTCGCTGATTATCTCTAATGAGAGTTTGGCACGTCAAGGAGATGTAGATGCTATTGCTCGTTATTTGAGCGAACATCTCAGTCATTTAGGTATAGCAATACAGGTAAAAATTCAGCCCTCTCCGTCGAAAAATAACTCTCAAATGCTCGTTAATCGTCTTTGGGTATTTTGTCAGTCTAGCTATAGCCCTGATCCATCATTATTGGCAGAAACGGTAGCTCAAAAGCTCAGATATTTGAAGCTGATTGGTTATCAGGATGCTATTATTGTGGCCCAAGTCAGAGGAGAAACTGACCCAGATTGGCGGTTAAGAGTGGATTTAACACCTTCAGATGTAATGTTAAAAGAATGGGCGCGCTGGGGAGATGTGCAAGCGATCGCTAGAATATTAAGTGAGGAGTTGCTAGGTTTCAAAATAGCATTACAAACTTCTCTGAAAGAATCTACCTTACATATATTCTGTACTCCAGCTTTTGACCACTTAGAAATTTCCCCTGCACCAGATAAAGAAACTGCGCTACAGTCTATTATCCCCCTGTTAGAAAATATTGCTCCTCAAGCTATTACCTCAGCCGCTATATACGGACAAAAAATAGCGGACAAAAAACCAACCTGGATAGACTGGGTGTCTTTACCAGCATCTCTGCACCCCGCTTTAGCTACATCTGCCTTGGATCTTGCCCGTGCAGGTGATCAACCAGCTATTATCTTTTTAATAGAGCGTTTACTCAATCCTGACCTAGATTGGCGATTAAAAACAGGTGGTATCCGGGTGCTGCTAGTTCGCAAAGAAGATTTATTACACATCATGTGTGATGCTCCCGTTTGTCCCACACGCCATCAAGTTTCTAGTAAAGTGACTCAATTTATCCGCCAACTGAAAATTTCTGGTATTGATGGTGTTCGTGTTTATGGTCGTCGCGCTGGTGATAAAGAGCCTACATGGCATCATGGAGTTGACTTAGAACAACGTTCTCGATTAGTTCCCGAAGCAACACCAGAATTTGCTGCTACATCTGAATATGTGAACTCCCTAGTAAGCAGTGACAATAATGAAGAAATTTTGCGTCCCGATTTAACAAACAAAGAAGTACAAACTTTTGTCAAAGAAATAGCACAAAATTGGGTAGCAAATACTAATAAATTAATCAGAAAGTTACTTTTAAACAGCCAACTGTTTACACCATGTAATCGAGAAACTGATGAAAATCCTGATCATCAAGGAATTGGTAGTGGTATGATTTGGCTGGCATTAGGATTACTTCTTTCCTTACAAAGTGATTTTATGTTAGGCTATGTTGTAGCCAACTCTGCTAAGAGTTCTTCAAAAGCTACCAATAATCTTGTTTCGCCTTTAACCTCACAAAATCAGCCATCTTTACCATTACAAAATAGTCAAAAAACATCATTTTTAAAGCAACCAGAGACAACAGAATTACCTAATCAGAATCAGTCTGCTTTTAATGCTTCTGGGTTTATTAATAATAATGATTCCCAATCAGAAAACTTTCCATCTGCACCATTAAAAGAAAAAGCTACTGCCACAGCTATTTTATTAGCAGCACGATCACAAATGCCTAGCTTCAATGCTAGGCAATTAGATGAGCAATTAGCCCTTTACAAACAGCGGTTAGCCATCAAAAAACGTCCACCTGATGTGTTAATTATTGGCTCTTCTCGCGCACTTAGAGGAGTTGATCCCATCGCCCTTTCTAAAGCTTTAGTCAGTCGAAATCATAATAATATCGATATATTTAACTTTGGCATTAATGGAGCAACAGCACAAGTTGGTGATTTTCTGATCCGTCAGATTTTAAAACCGGAAGAACTACCAAAAGTGATTTTATGGGCAGACGGCTCTCGCGCATTTAATAATGGTAGAGAAGATATCACTTTTAATGCAATTCAAGCCTCACAAGGATACAAACAAATATTACAAAAAGCTCAAATAACAACTAAAGTGAGTAAAGTTGCTCAAACGGAACAAATTAGCAATAAACTGAAGATAGAAGATGTTAGTATCTATCAAACTGCTAACGATTGGTTGAATCAATCTGTATCTAATTTATCTGCTAGTTATAAGAACCGTGATCAAATTAAAGTTCTTCTGCAAAAACAACTTCAATATCTACCTTTTAGCTATCAACATTCCCCAGTTAAATCGAAAATTAATTTCACTCATGATTCTGAAATAGACAACAATTCATCTCTCACAGGAGTTGATTTTGATGGATTCTTACCTTTATCTATTCGCTTTAATCCCACAACATATTATCAAAAGCACCCCAAAGTTTCTGGAGATTATGACAACGATTATAAATCTTTCCAATTAGCAGGTAAACAAAATCAGGCATTCCATTCTATGTTAGAGTTTACCAAAAATAATAATATCTCCCTTGTTTTTGTGAATATGCCCCTTACCTCAGATTATTTAGATCCTGCACGCACCAAATATGAACAGCAGTTTCAAGAGTATTTATTAAGCTTTACCGATCATCCTCAATTCACATATCGTGATTTAAGTCAGCTATGGCCAAAAGCAAATGATTACTTTTCAGATCCTAGTCATCTCAATCGCTATGGTGCTTATGAAGTATCAAAAAAACTGGCTATAGATCCAATGATTAGTTGGCCAATAAAGTAATTAAATAGGGAAGAAAAAAACACTTATATTCTTTCTTCTCTATAGAAATCATAAATGATATTTGATAACTTGCGTGGCGTAGCCATAAAATTTTAAGTAGTGTAGGATGGGCATTCCCCACCCTACGTAATTTTTAAAAAATCAAATATTAGTCCCATATAACAAACTCAAAATCATCAATTAATAAACAATGAAATTTATATCAATTTTTTATGGTCTGTTTCTGTTAAGTTTTTTAGGAATTTATTGGACTGTTAATTTAGCAAATATAAGATTATGGGTATTGCTAATAGCCAGTCTTGTATTCTACGCATCTTTACATATTCAATACTTACCATTACTTTTAACCCTAACTTTTATCAACTTTCGTCTAGGTTTAGAAATTGGCAGCAATACCTCACCAGGAAAGCATTCTCGAAATTGGAATTTATCTAATGAGGAATGGCAATTTGCCCAAGCTGATTGGAATCAACACCGTCTTAAAATCTTGTGGATTGGCATAGGTTTTAATATTTTTATTCTTTTGGGTTTTAAATACATAAATTATTTCCTGAATTTAGCTTTTAATCAGCCAACAAATTCACCAGAATCATTAATTAAGTTAGTTGCACCTTTAGGAATTTCTTTCTTTACATTTGAATGTATTGCCTATTTAATAGATGTTTATCGTGGCGCTCCTGCTACTACTAAATTTATCCAATTTGCTACATACAAATTATTTTTTGCCAAACTAATTTCAGGACCAATTACTCGTTACCATAATTTAGCAATTCAATTTGATACCCTACGATTTCCTAGCATTGATAGAGTTGCTGAAGGACTGTGGCTAATTGCTAGAGGTGCGGTTAAAAAAGGTATTCTCGCTGATAATTTGGGTATATTTGTAGATTTATGTTTTGGTAACTTACAAAGAGCAGGTAGTACAGATTTGTGGTTAGCTACCTTTGCTTACGGCTTACAATTGTATTTGGATTTTAATGGTTATGTAGATATTGCTCGTGGTAGTGCTTTACTATTTGGTTTAGTTCTTCCAGAAAATTTTGATTTTCCCTATTTTAGTACCAGTATTGCCGATTTTTGGCGACGCTGGCACATCACATTAGGTGATTGGTTGCGTAATTATCTTTACTTTCCTTTAGGTGGTTCTCGGTGCGGATTAATGCGTACTTGCGGAAATTTATTGATAGTAATGCTAGTAGCTGGTATCTGGCACGGTTCAGCTTGGGGTTTTATCATTTGGGGTATATTTCATGGTGTCGCTTTAGCAGTGCATCGTCTCACGACTGTATTAAGCGAGCGCTTGACAATTCTTAACTTATTTTGGAAAAACCCTCTAGGAATAATTTTTGCTTGGCTGTTGACACAAATCATGGTTTTTACATCTTGGATTTGGTTTCGTCTCCCCAACCTCCAAGACTCTGTTTTAGTTATCCAAAACCTTTGGGGTCATGCAAGTGATCAACAGTTTGCGGAAAAAGTGTATGTAGAAGCCTTAAATATGAATCAATATCAAATTTCTTATTTATTAATATGCATAGCTTTATTAATGAGCATATCGTATATTTTTAACCGAGGGATGAAATTAGAATTTAGCTGGCCAATCAAAATGGTTTTTGTCCCCTTATGTTTTTATGCAGTTTCGTTACTAGCTCCTGACGGGAGTTTACCTTATATATACTTCGATTTTTAGAGGTGAATTGTCTGCTTCATATTTTTTGTAAATCTCAATACATCAGGAAAATATATAACAGATATAACTAATACTAATTCTAATTATCTTTACAAATTTAAACTTATCCTCTAATGTAGAATGGAGATAGGCACAAAAACCTATCAAAATCATAAGAAAATAAAGCAATCATAAAATGACTACAACCTTACAACAGCGCTCCAACGCTAACGTATGGGATCGCTTCTGCGAATGGATCACCAGCACCGACATCCGTATTTATATCGGTTGGTTTGTAGTATTAATGATTCCTACCCTGTTAGCCGCTACAACTTGCTTCATCATCGCTTTCATCGCTGCTCCTCCCGTTGACATTGATGGTATTCGTGAG
>JANMGZ010000571.1:0-10456 GCA_031374905.1 Dolichospermum sp. OTE_70_metabat_362_sub | reverse complement strand
CTTCGGCATCGCTACAGGTTTGTAGGAGAGTGCGACTATCATGAAATGCAAAGCAGATGAGTTGTTGACAACGAGAGACGATTTCTTTGTTACATAAGTAACTCGCTTCCGCTAAGGACAGGTTATCATTACTGGGGTTTTCTACCAGGTGCATAACTTGTTCTAATTGCTGGCGCGATTCTTGAGGTTGGCGTTCCAAGCTCTGGGGTAAAATTACCGTGAGTAAGTTGGGATCAGCCTTGGTTGCGCCCCGGATGGCCGCAGAATTTGTACCTGTAGCACCAGAAGTAATGATACGGTTGCCCGATAGAATCAGGGCATAAGTCATCATTTCAATGAGGTTCTGATGGGTAATTGGCACATGACGAGAACCTAGCAAGGCAATCCGCTTGGAACCTGTTTGCTGGATGGTTGCTAGTTCTTGGGCTAATGTATCGAGTTTAATAGTATCTATTGACTGACTCAAAGATGAAGATCATGAGATTAAACAACCTAGATATTCTACCAAACAGCGTGTAGATGGCAAACTAACTAGAGTTACATCTTTATCAAACAAGAGTCAGAACCCAGAAGGATAACTGAGAAAGAAGTCAGAATAATCTAGAATCCTAGAAAATACCCATACTTTTTAATCCATTCCAACCGATAAAGATGTAACCAATGGACAACAATATACTACTAATACCAATTCGTAATTCCTTCCAGGCATCTTGCTGAGTTTTTTGCAACTGTTGTTCTTTTTGGCTACGAATTTGAGTGATTTTTTGGGTTGCTTCTTGATTAATTTGGTTCATTCTCTGAGTTGCCAGGGCTGCTAATTGTTGCGGATCTGTTTGCTGGCTAATAAAATCATCAAGAGCTTGAGGATTTACTTTATACTGCTTGAGTAAATTTTTCTGTGCATCAGGTAATTGCTTATTATTAAGTGCTTCATTATACTTCTTATCGTCTTTAATTAGTTCATTTAACTGAGTAGCTAGTTGCTGTTTTAATGCCGGACGTTGTTTTTCTACAGCCGCTTTGATCTGCTCATTACCAAATTGATTTTGTATTTGTGCTAATTGATTTTTAATTTGGGTTTGATCTTGTGCTAACTGATTGTTAATTTGGCTTTCTAATTGTTCGGCTTCTTGAGTGATACGTGTTAACGCTTGTTCTTTTACTTGATAAACGTTACTCAGGTGCAGGGGAAAAATTAATAAAAATATCAGTCCCAACACACTAGACAATATAAACATTGGTAACTTTAGACTCGAAGATGAGCGGCGATTACCGTCGTCAACTTTATCAACCCAGTATGCTGTTAGAATAGCTCCTAAACCAAGCATGGGTTCGATACCCCGCTCTACAAGAGTTCTGGATACATTGATTTGCCAAAGTTTATCTGTAGGTTGTAAGGGTAATAACAAGAATAGAAAGTCTAGAAAAAATGACAATATACAGACTATACCTATTACTTTGAGGAAGAGAGATGTATTAGAAGATGTAGTACGCGTAGTCATATTTATTCACAGTGTAAATACATTAGATTAATTAGCATATCTAACTTTACTTTCATCATGTTCGTCTCAAGATCAACTGGATGCTTTTTTAATTTTTAATGCCGCTGCGGTATTTTTCCTGAACGGAGTGAAAATCTTCCTCGCCATTCTTTTACCTTTTGTAGCAATTTTGCACCCAACCAATCATCAAACTGGGGATACAGTGGTAAACGTGGTACTAACTCCCAGCCTCCAGACTCTAAAATACTTTTGAGTTTCTCTTTTTGTAAATGAGGATAATCAGGATTAACTTCATCCTTGGGACTTATTCCTCCCAAATCTCTCGCCCCAGCGGCTATGCAAGCCAGTAACCAATTTTCATCTTGAACTAAATTAGGGGGAATCTGGATTGTAATGTCAGCGGGTAAGATTTCTCTGGCTTTAGCGATGACTTTCGGTAATTGATGGGGGTTAAATGGTGGTGCGTCAAAACTTTGTCCTGTTCCAGGGCTGTGAGGCTGAAGAATCACCTCTTGGATATGATGGTAATCTGCATGAGATTGAGAAATAGCTGCTAAAGTCTCCCACCAATCTTCCTCTGTTTCTCCTATTCCTAACAGTAATCCTGTAGTAAAGGGAATTTTTAACTCTCCCGCCCATTCTAATTGTTGCGATCGCACTTGGGGCAATTTACTCGGTGCATGATGATGGACTGTATTTAATAGTTGTGGTGTCAACTGCTCCAACATTAACCCCATTGACACATTCACAGTTTTTAGTTTTTGCATTTCTACCCAACTCAGTGGACCAACGTTGGTATGGGGTAAAAATCCCATTTCTATTGCTAATGCACACAAATCATAAATTCGCCCAAACCAAGCTTCTCGTCTGGCTGAATCGGGATGGACTTCACCACTCAGGATGAGTATTTCGCAGACATTTTGATTTTTAAGCTGTAACAAAATTTCTTGAGCTTCAGCAAGAGTTAACCAAGGACTTTTACCCGGTTCTGTGCGGAAATTGCAATATGAACAGCGGTTAAAGCATTCATAAGTCGGAACAATAGTATAAGCAGGACTGTAGGTAACAATATTTTGACTAGATAACAACATATATAGTAGGGGCGCAGGGCCTGCGCCCAAAAATTCAGGGGTTTATGAATAAGTTAGAGGTTAAGTTACAAAAAATGAGAAATTATCACAAAAATAATTAATGCCTAAAACCCTTGCTCTACATACAATATAACCTTCTCTACCACCCAATTTTCTAGATTTATTAAAAAATATTACGAAAACCCCTTTACAAATCGAAACATAAGGTCTATTATAAATTCATGAGGTAGAAACACCTACCAAAACATACATAACTCAAACGCAATTATAAACACATGACAACCACACTACAACAGCGCGAAAGTGCTAACGTATGGGATCGCTTCTGCGAATGGATCACCAGCACAGACAATCGTTTATACATCGGCTGGTTCGGCGTATTAATGATCCCTACTCTTCTGTCTGCGATCGCTTGCTTCGTAATTGCATTCATCGCTGCTCCTCCCGTTGACATTGACGGTATCCGCGAACCAGTTGCAGGTTCTTTACTCTACGGAAACAACATCATCTCCGGTGCAGTAGTTCCTTCCTCCAACGCTATCGGTTTACACTTCTACCCAATCTGGGAAGCAGCTTCCTTAGATGAGTGGTTGTACAACGGCGGTCCTTACCAGTTGGTAGTATTCCACTTCTTAATCGGCGTATTCTGTTACCTCGGTCGTGAATGGGAACTTTCTTACCGTTTAGGAATGCGTCCTTGGATTTGCCTAGCATTCTCCGCACCTGTAGCTGCTGCTACCGCAGTATTCCTAATTTACCCTATCGGTCAAGGTTCATTCTCCGACGGTATGCCTTTGGGTATCTCTGGAACATTCAACTTCATGATTGTGTTCCAAGCTGAACACAACATCTTGATGCACCCCTTCCATATGTTAGGTGTAGCTGGTGTATTCGGTGGTTCTTTGTTCTCGGCAATGCACGGTTCACTCGTTACTTCTTCCTTAGTTAAAGAAACAACCGAAAACGAATCACAAAACTACGGTTACAAGTTCGGTCAAGAAGAAGAAACCTACAACATTGTTGCAGCCCACGGTTACTTCGGTCGCTTAATCTTCCAATATGCTTCTTTCAACAACAGCCGTCAACTACACTTCTTACTAGCTGCATGGCCTGTAATCGGTATCTGGTTTACAGCTTTGGGCATCAGCACAATGGCTTTCAACTTGAACGGTTTCAACTTCAACCAATCCATCATTGATTCTCAAGGTCGTGTTATCGCTACATGGGCTGACGTAATCAACCGCGCTAATCTAGGTATGGAAGTAATGCACGAGCGCAACGCTCACAACTTCCCTCTAGACTTGGCTGCTGCTGATGTTGCTCCTGTTGCTCTAACTGCTCCTGCAATCAACGGTTAATAAGTTTAGTTACTACAAAAAACGCCCTCCATAATTGGAGGGCGTTTTTTTGTGTTCATTTTTCACATTCGCGTTTAGTTACATAATGCCGATAGCGAAACATTGCTTCTAGTTGTGCTTGTACTAACCAACCACTCATAAATTCCACTCCATCACCACCAGGCATAGAATAGTTAATATTATCGGTTAATTTAGTTTTTCCATTTTCTTCTGTAAACTCATGACGATGTACCCAGGACTCAAAAGGTCCAGATATTTGTTCATCACTAAATAGACGATATTTTTCATAGTCTGTGTGACGTGCTAACCAAGTTAAGGGTAAAATCCCCAAAAAAAGCCGAAATTCTGTAATTGCTCCTGCACCTAGTCCTCCTTCGCGTCTGACTATTTGTACAGGTTGCCAAGGTGGGGTAAGTATTTGTAGTATGTCTGATCTTTCGTGAAATTTCCAAACTACTTCGACTGATGCGTTAATGATTGAAGAATGTTTAAAGTGCAACATGGACAGAAAAACCTAAAATTTAGCCTTCAGATTCAGTATCTATATTTTATTTTGTCCGCATAATCTCAGCTACTTTCTTCCCTGAGAGTGTTAATTGGAGTATATTTTTGTACAAATGCGCGAACAGAATACGCAAAAGATGATTAAAATTGGACTAAATTGCGTAAAATAAAGAAAATTCAGGGCTATGGGAGATTTACAGTCACTATAACTAAGTATAATGAGAGAATGCGCCGAAAAGCTCCTTCTGCCATTGCTAATTAAGGTAAAAAATATTTTATAATTTTTTTTTATTTTATCGGATCAGATATCAATTTTTTGTGCCATAATGAGAGTCGAGAAGTAATTCGGTGGACTGCGTTTGTTTTTAGTATTGATAGGCTTTTTTCCTTTGGTATTTACAGACTTTTCTCCGAAATCTAAATCTCTACACTCTTATGATTTTGGAGACAATTTATGTCAATTTACGTAGGCAACCTCTCTTATGAAGTTACCCAAGACGCTTTAAGCTCGGTTTTTGCTGAATATGGAACTGTAAAGCGCGTTCAATTACCTACTGACCGCGAAACAGGCAGAATGCGCGGTTTCGGTTTTGTAGAAATGGAATCAGATGGAGAAGAAGAAAAAGCCATTGAGGCACTTGATGGTGCTGAATGGATGGGGCGGGATTTAAAAGTGAACAAAGCTAAACCCAGAGAAGATCGTGGATCTTTCGGCGGCGGCGGCGGTGGAAACCGTGGAAATTATGGCGGTGGCGGTGGCGGTGGTCGTGGCCGCTACTAATATATAGACTTTAGGTGAAGCAAGTATTTGCCTCTACCTCTAAGATAACTAAGTTTAACAGAAGCTCAGGTAATTATTCCTGAGCTTTTTTAATGAAAAATTTTCAGCATTTTCAAACTAATTTAACCGTATAAGAGATAAAAATTATTTTTATATTTGCTTGTTTATATGAGAATCAACGTGACACAGTAAGATAAGGAGTATTTCGGCAAATTGGCAGAATTTATCCACAAAAATCATCATAATAATGGGGCAAGACTCGCCAGGATGATTGTTCATAAAATGTTACTTGAGGAAAATATCATTAAGTTACATTTTTCTATATTAACTAATGCCTTATCTTATTGCTGCTAGAGAAATTCGTTTCCTAATTACTCAATATAGCAAAGTTAAACCTCTGTGGATAAATACAGAAGTTGCTAATTATAAAATTCGTAATCCCAAATTATCACTGATTCAGGTGTTGGATAATCTTGAAGATATGACTGGTAATACTGTTTATTTGTTATATGTTCTCGATAACTCAGAATACAAATTTAACAGCAACAAAAAATACTTAAATTAGAATTTAATCATTTACAAGAACGGATAAGAAAAGAAATGTTAGTACAGAATGTTTCATTACAAAAAGGCAGGAGTTAAGAGGCAGAAGTAAATGATGATAAAAATACTTATTGGAAAATAATTACTAAAAATTAAAATCTGAAGAAAATTAAACATGATACTGAAAAATTTTAGGAACTATTTTTCACACTAATTCCTGATCTGGTATGAAAATTTATCTAAAAGTGCTAACAAAATTAACAGAATTATCAACCATATTCTAGTAATAATATAAATACAGATATAAAGATTTTATTTTTAATATTTATTCATATCTATAATTGACTAAATGAAATTATTTGTTAATTTAAGATAATTTCAGGGAATCTTATTATTACGCTTGAATATTCATCAAAAAGCTAGAATTTTTCAGAAATAAGCAAGCAATTTAGTTAATGATTCACTCTCAGTATAATGGCGATTTATAGTAAATTATGAAATGGCATTTAGTGATACACAAACAGCGAAAGACCAGCAGAAAATTTACCATAGCGATGGTTGCAATTGTCAGTGGTATTATTTGCATTTCTTGCAATAATAATCAAGAAGTATTGGTGACAGAAAGAGGGGCAAGTACCCCAAATTTACAAGTAGGTAGAACATCTAAAGCTGGGGAATTTTATGTTCAGGGACAAAAGCAACATCTTAAAGGTAATTCCCAAGCGGCTATTGCTGCTTATAGTAAATCAATTAGTCTTAACCCTGAGTATGCACCAGCATTTAACGGTCGGGGATTAGTTTATTTTGATACTGGTAATAAAGAGGGAGCGATCGCCGATTATAATCAGGCGTTACGGCTAAATTCTAAGGACGCAGAAGCATACAATAATCGTGGTAATGTTTTTTCGTCTATGGGAGACTATAGAAGAGCAATTGCAGACTACGATCAAGCTATTAGTATTACGCCAAAATACGCCGAATTTTATAATAATCGAGGAAATGCCCGGGCTAACCAAGGTGATAAAACTGGAGCGTTAGAGGACTATACTGAAGCAATTCGCATTGATAAGGAATATGCGATAGCTTATAATAACCGGGGTAATGCTTATGCTTCAAGAGGAGAACCACAAAAAGCAATATCCGATTACAATGAAGCGGTTCGTATTAATCCTAACTTCGCTCCTGCTTTTAATAATCGTGGTAATGCCTATGCTGCACTTGGAGATAAACGCCGAGCATTACAAGACTTACAACGTGCAGCAGCTATGTTTGATAAAAAAGGAAATAAAATCTTGTATCAACAAGCAATGAAGAATATTGAAGAATTGGGAAAATAACAGGGAACAGCAGTTTTTCAGGGTTTAGTATTGCTAAACCCTGACTACAACTAACCAATTTGACCGAATAAATGTTGGGTTTCCTTGCGTCAACCCAAGCTACGCAAAGTGTGCGGGGGAAACCCGAAATATGTAATGAAAAGTAAAGTTGCCCAAAACTTCTTCTGGAGTTCCCCATGCAAATAAATATGGCTAAAGCCACGCTTTGCTATCAGGAATCAAGCCTAATTTCTATATCTAAAAGTTATTGTATTTTCATTTTGTATTCTCACATACAGCAAACAAATCCTAAAATAAAATAAAGAAATTCACATTTTAACTACCAAAACTATAAAATAATAATAGTATTAAGTAATACATAAAATCTATATTTACCGTCAACAAAGCAACGTTTTTAAAGCAATGAGTACAACTTAATATATCTTGGCTAAATAGCTGTAAAGTCTCACTGAACAAGAGATAAGTTTTGAGTACAAAAAAGCTGAAACCCTAAATCAAAAATACTAGTACCCCTATGATAAAAAGCTAGTACCCTTACCCTAACAGAAAATATAAAGTTCTGTTGGGGTAGGGGTTTAAATCTATTGAGTACAATCGTAATAAATTTAATAAATCTAATCTGCATTGCTGATTATCTCTGCTAGAAAGTTATCTGGTATAAGCATGAAAACAGCACAGGCTATTTTCACCTGACATTACCGATGCAACAGTCTTTAAACAGTATCAGTAAAACCGAAACCGTAAATATAAATCTAAGAAAATATCAAGACTCTAGATTTTTTTTAGAACCATTAATCAGTGATTTTCGGATTATTTTTGAGCGTGATCCAGCTGCACATAATTGGTTAGAAGTTATATTTTGTTATCCGGGATTTCATGCTCTTTGTTTACATCGTTTGGCACATTGGTTACATATCCATAAAGTAAGTTTTATTCCTCGGTTTATTTCCCATTTGGGAAGGTTTTTTACAGGAATTGAAATTCATCCAGGGGCAAAAATTGGCAAAGGTGTATTTATTGATCATGGGATGGGTGTTGTAATTGGTGAAACTGCCATTGTCGGAGATTATGCACTTATTTATCAGGGTGTAACATTAGGGGGAACTGGTAAAGAAAGTGGTAAACGCCATCCGACTTTGGGTAATAACGTTGTTGTGGGTGCGGGTGCAAAAGTATTAGGAAATATTCAAATTGGCGATCGCGTCCGCATCGGTGCAGGGTCAATTGTCTTACGTGATGTGCCTCCAGATGCCACTGTGGTAGGCATTCCTGGCAGGATTGTTTCTCGCAAGTCTAGTAATCGCATTTCTCCCTTAGAACATGGCAAATTACCCGATATAGAAGCAGATGTAATGCGTTCTTTGCTATCCCGGATTGAGCTATTAGAACAAGAAGTAAAAACTCTCACAAATCATCACCAAGATGATCAATAACGTTAACTTCGTAAATTTTACTGATGCCACAAAATTGTAATTTTTTAACTGTTGGTGAACAAGTTTTGCAAATTCCTTTAGGTGATAGATGGTGTATTTATCATCGGTTGCAAGAGTTAATGATTTCCTGTTCCTGTCCCCCGGATGGGTCTTTGCACATCCAAGTTAATAACCTGCAAGAAGCGATTCTTGTCCGCAGTACGTTGATGCAATTTTTTGCTTCTCGTCATCAGTTGGTAACATGGTTAGAGAATTGTTTGTGTAATGGTGTTGAGTAAAGATTGCTGAAAACAATGATGTTTTTTTGATTAGTATGACTGATTACCATTCATAATTTCGGAAATGTCTAATCAAAAACATATCAGAGATTAATTCTGAATGCAAGTCTGATTTATCTCAAGTCATTGTTCACTCACAAACTATCTTGCATATTCAAGATAATTCACATAAGCTTAGGTTCACCCAGATTGCTAAAACTAAAATAATTAGTAATTGCTGATGGGAATAACTTGTACTTTATGTTGATTTTAATTGTCAATGTCCAATTATGGTGATTAAGAGTAGTGATAGGAAGTTATTGCAATTTCTCCAAAAAGAACTAGCACTTTCCCAGGCTGATATTGCGGTTGCAACGCGACATCCTGAGTTCAATCATGGACCTTTACCAATGCTGCTTTGGCAATATGGTTTAGTAGATTTACAACAACTAGACAAAATTTTTGATTGGCTTGCAGAACACGCTGAGTTAAGGTAGATGAAAAATTATCAGTAAAAACATGAGGTAAAATTATGATTACTAGCTTAATTTCGGGACTGAGTATGTTATTTTTTACAGGATTTGTTAATGTTTATCTGGGTTATTGGCTATTAACAAAATCCACAAATAATACCATTAAAAATATTTGATAAATTATACTATTTTTTTGTTTCCTGTCATACAGATGCAACAGAAATATTTGATTAATAATTAAGGATCGTAAATCATGATTAATGATTTATTCGCACAATTAGGTATTTATTGCCCATCGACCCTACGAATAATTGTAGCGAACAAGGATATTACAAGAAAACTCCGCTAGAGGGATGTTGAAAATGTATCAAATCATGATTAATGATACGACATTACGGGATGGGGAACAGGCAGCAGGTGTTGCTTTTAACTTAGAAGAAAAAGTAGCGATCGCCCAATTCCTCGATACCATTGGTGTCCATGAATTAGAAGTAGGGATTCCGGCAATGGGAGAAGAAGAAATTCGCGCCATTGTTGCCATTCGTAACTTAGATTTACAAGCTAAATTATTAGGTTGGAATCGCGCTGTATTATCAGATATTAAAGCTTCTATAGCCTGTGGATTAGAGCGAGTACATATTGCAATTCCTGTGTCTGGAGTCCAAATTGCGGCTAAATTTCATGGTCAATGGCGTGTAAGTTTACAAAGACTAAAAGACTGTATTAGCTTCGCATTAGATCAAGGTCTTTGGGTATCAGTTGGTGGTGAAGATTCTTCTAGAGCCGACGAAAATTTTCTCGAAGATGTTGCTCTTTTATCGCAAGAATGGGGAGCATCGCGTTTTCGTTTTTGTGATACAGTTGGGGTACTTGATCCCTTCAGCACTCACCTAAAAGTTAAGCGTTTAGTATCAACCCTATCAATTCCAATTGAGATTCACACCCATAATGATTTTGGACTAGCAACTGCTAACGCCTTAGCCGGAATTAAAGCTGGTGCTGTATCTGTAAATACTACCGTTAATGGACTAGGAGAAAGAGCCGGAAATGCAGCTTTAGAAGAAGTAATTATGGCTCTTAAATGTATTTACGGTGTTGATTTAGGTATTCAAACTCAACACTTGTTAAAACTATCTCAATTAGTCGCTAAAGCTTCTGGTGCTAACGTTCAACCTTG
>JANMGZ010000548.1:0-15717 GCA_031374905.1 Dolichospermum sp. OTE_70_metabat_362_sub | reverse complement strand
TGTACCATCACTTTATCAATGATGACTTGGGTAATTAATGGTGAAGCTAAACCCAATAATTGCAAGGTAAATGAAGCTAATAAAACCTCACCTAATAAACCTCGATATTTCCAAACTGCGGGAGTAAACCAAGCTAAGTTAAATTTCTCTTGTTGGGAAATTAATTCAGCTTGCCATAATCTACCGTCCCAACAATTTTCTACCGCAGATTGAGGTAGTTGTTCACAAATATAATCAGGATTTTGGGGATTAGCAATAATTAAATAATTGCCTTTCATTCCATAAGCCACAACCCAATTTAATTGGTCATTTTTACCTTCCTGATTACTTTGATTCCACAACAATAAAGCGGGAAAAGTTAATTGGCGTAATTCACTCCAATTAATCTGCAATTTTCGCAAGACTAACCCTACTTTTTCCGCTGCTTCTACTAGATTTTTGGGTTTTTGTCCTCTTAATTGGCGTTGTACCCATTCCAATTGAACAGGATTTTGTAAATGTTGTGCCACCATTGTTAAACAAGCCGCGCCTGTATTTTCACTTCCCACAAATGGATAGTTAGAAATTATTGGTTGCGGAGGTAGAGAAATGGGAGAATTAGGAACTATTAAAACGGCTTCTGTCTTCTCTATTTCTGGTGAATTGTTCCAAAATTCATTAACTTGAGGATTTAAAAACTTTTTCCATAAAGCCGAATTCCAACACACAACTATGACTTCCTTACTAGCAGCTACAGCTTTACAATCAGCAAATAATTGTTGACAGTTACCAAACCAATCTCCTGTTTGTAAAGTTGCTACAGTTTTATTTTCTTCTTCTTCTCGTAAACGGACTTTACCAGCGACAATAAAAAATTGGTCACCACCTAATTTTTGCGACCAAATTTTTTCGCCAAGTTTGTAGTGATAGATTTCTGCTTGCTGTTTTAATTCGCTTTGTTCTTCAGCATTTAGCCAGGACAGTGGCGGTTCATTCCAGGGTAAATTATTCAACACATTTCTTAGTTAAAATTGATTGTTTAGAAGTTTTAATTGACTTGAATTTTGACTGTAAGACTTTGAATTTTATCCCCTAGCCATTTTTCAAATAACTCATTTTTTAGTGATTGTTGTAATTGAGGATCTTCTAAAGATGCGGGGAGAATTTGTTCTAGTCTAAATAAAGCAAAACGTCCTTCTATTTCTATGGGATTTATCAATTTACCAGGGGTAGCTGCATCTACAGCCGCACGTAATATATCCGGTATAGTTCCCCGACTAATTGGTCCCATCATCCCATTAAACACTCGTTCATCTGCTAATGAATACTCTTTTGCTAGTTGTTCAAAACTACTTCCTTCTTCAATTTGAGTTTGTAGTTCTTCTGCTAATTCTCGAGTATCCACTAAAATTCGTGAAAGTATGACTCTATCTAAGTAAATCTTCTTTTCAATAAAGTATTCTGGTAATTTTGATTCGGTGACTAAGGCTTTGAGTTTTTCTAATTGAAAGCTAAAGGTAATAGATGTATGAAAAGTTGTATAATCTGTACCATTATTTGTTAACCATTCTTGAAATTTTTGTGGATCAGTGAGTTGATTTTTCAAGCGAAAATCAATAATTGTCTGTTCAATTAATGCAGAACTAACATCAATATCTGTTCTGCTGCTAATTTCTTGTTCAATTACGTATTGACGCAATACATCACTAATAAAATTACCCAATTTACCGGATACTTGTAGATATTTTACTACTTCAGATAGGGCAAGTTCTTGGTCATTTACAGTCAAAAAAGATAAAGATTCCATGAAGTAATTCTGATGATAAAACTAAAACATCTATAAGACTTTCCATTAAATCATAGAGAAAACAGTAGGGAATGATATCTAGAAATAATAAAGATTCGATAAATTAAATATGTAATTAATAAGTAGCTGCTTTCAGATCCCCGACTTCTTTAAGAAGTCGGGGATCTATATCCTATACTTAAATAAATGATTTTAAATGACAACTATTTTTAAATCTGTAAGCAAGATGACAAAAATGATTATGTTGGGTTTCCTTTCGTCAACCCAAACTATGGAAATTTTGACTTTAGTTAATAATTAAACAAAGATGCTTTGATAAATTAATGCCATTATAATCGCCGCAATTGCACCAATCAAGGTATTAAAAATATTCACAACTTCATTGGTAAGCCAAGTATATTTAGATTGTAAAGTTGCACCAATCACACTTTCTAAATTGGTAGCTATAAATGCGGCTATTACAGTCCAAATAATACCCAAGGGATTAATTAAATTTACTCCCCAACCAATCAGGGCGATCGCTATTGATGCTACCATACCAGCTAAAGTTCCTTCTAAACTTACCGCCCCTTCTGTCCCTCTCGGAACTGGTTGCAATGTCGTAATTAAAAAGGTGCTTTTACCGTAAGCTTTACCCACTTCACTGGCAGTAGTATCAGATAGTTTGGTGCTAAAACTAGCGACATAACCCAAACATAGTAAATATTTAAAATCAGGTAAAAACAACACTCCCAACGCACACAAAGCCGCTATTAATGCTGAACCCCAAACATTTTCTGGACCTCTTGCACCGGCACGTTTTTCCGCAATTCCAGCCGCTTCTTTTTCTGCCATACCAATGCGCGTTACCCCAGAACCGACAATGAAATAAAACACTACCACTAGATATCCTTGCCAACCAAGTGTTCCCCAAATGATAATTCCCAATAACCCAGCATTCAATATACCTGCGGTAGTGAGCAATTTTTTGGGAATAATCGCTACTATTCCTAGTAAAATTGCATTTAAGCCTAATCCCATTAACCAGGGATTTAAAGAATCAATCAAAGATAACATCTGTGATAAATTATGAGTATTTTCAGATTTTTATGCTAATAAAATGATTTTATCCTCTTTTATCACATTAATATTAAGATTCCTTTCTCCCTTGCTGTTTTATTGCTTGTCGTACTACTTCAATTTTTAATTCTAGTGCTTCGGCAATTTGTTCTACACTCAACCCCATTTTCAAAAGACGGGGAATTGTTTCTAACTTAGTTTCTTCCTCAACTTCTTGATAAAATCTTGTTTGTCGCCATTCTGTTAATCCAAACATCACTTCTAACTCCTGACGGCTATAGGTTGAAAACTTGTAAATTAGCATCCTTTCTACTAATTCTAAAAGATAACGACTGTTTGCTGCATCTGCTTTTAACCAAGATTGATACTTTTCTATCTGCCGATTTAAATAATTAGCAGGAAGTCTCACCGTAGAATCAGTCTTGAAACGCAAAAGCGCAGAATAAAGCTGATTAACAGTAGCCACATTCCTGGTACACTTTCCATAAATTTGCTCAGAAAATTCTTAGTTTAACCCGTTTTACTACAAAAATTTATAAACATGAACCAACCCATATTTCATCTCGCTTTCCCTGTCGCGGATATTCCCCAAACCAAAGCCTTTTATATTGAAGGTTTAGGCTGTATACCCGGACGAGAAAGCACCCATGCTTTGATTCTCAACCTGTATGGACATCAATTAGTTGCCCACGTTACTAAAGATATTTTAACACCTCAAAAGGCGATTTATCCCCGGCATTTTGGACTAATTTTTCCTAAAGAAGCAGATTGGCAAAAATTACTAGAAAGGGTAAATAACAAAGATTTAAAATTTAGAGAAGAACCTAAATACCGCTTTACTGACTCTCTTCTTGAACATCATACTTTTTTCTTAGAAGACCCTTTTCATAACTTAATGGAATTTAAGTATTATCGTTATCCAGAAGCTATCTTTGGTAATGCTGAATATACCCAAATTGGTGATAGAAATTAACTGTCAATAACAAATTACACATGATAGTAGTAAAAATATAGTGAGTTAGGTATTCCTCCTCACTATTTTTATCAGCAGCTATTAAAAACAAAAAGAAATTTATATATAACAAGTATCATTAGTATGATTTTTTTGATTATTAGAGTAGATATATTAATGTCAATTAGATTCATCGCTATTCATAATTGGGAAATTAATTCCCACTAATATAAGGATAATATAATTTGTGGATAAAATTTTGCTAAAATTTTGGAAAAAAATATTAAGGACAATAGATAAACATCCACTCACAAAATATCAAGCTGACTGTTTCTATCAAAAAGCTGTAGAAAAAAATCTTCACAATCTGCCTATTATTTCACCAGAGGATATGGATTTAGTTGATTTTGTCAAAAAAGAAGGAGTTGTAATTACTACTTTAGACAAATTGGGAATTATATCTACTCCTGATTTGCTTGAATCTGCACAAATTCTCATGCCAAAAATATCACAAAATGTATTGTCTCACTCCCATGAAATTGTTATTCATGCTAGTCCACAACAAATAATGGAGTATCCAAAAATTTTCTTATGGGGGGTTGAACAACGGTTACTGAATATCATTGAAAATTTTCTTGGTGTACCTGTAGCTTATCAAGGTGTATATTTTCGTCAAGATATGGCTAATAAATTGGAAGTAGGTTCAAGGTTATGGCATATAGATCAAGAAGACCGGAAAATTTTAAAGATTATCATTTACTTGAATGATGTTAGCGAAGATCATGGACCATTTCAATATATTTCTAAATCTTTAACATCACAAATAGCTGATACTTTAAAATATACATCTGGTTACATTCCAGATAAAGTTATGCAAAAAATTATATCTCCAGCCATTTGTAAATCGTGTACAGGAATGGCTGGTACAGTGATCATTGCTGATACTGCCAGTATTTTTCATCGAGGTAAGCCACCTATCACTTCAGACAGATTTACACTATTTTTTGATTACACTACTAGACGATATAAACAAGCATTATATGGTACATCTACTCTGCCATATAAAGATTTACTTTTATTGAGTAAAGACATTTCAGAAACACAAAAGAAGTGTATTTTTTGGTAACGAAAAATTCATCATTTCACTGGTTCTATTAATGTCTCCGCTACTATCGCTAAACTTCTCATATCTGTTAACATTAAAGGATGTAATACTACTGATACGGTTACTTCTTTGCCTATACCAAGTTGCGAACTTTCTGCTGGTATAATCATTAAATCATAGGGTGTCCATATAGATGTAAAATTCAATTTTTTTAACACTTGAACATCGAAATTCAAAGCTTCCAAAAAAGCACTATTAGGACGCATTTGTACACACCCCGGCAACCATGAACCATAGGCAATTAATGTTCCTTTATGGGGTGAAGAAATGGTAATCAATCGCTGTACTCTATCTATTCCTCCCAAACGCTGAATATAATAACGGCTGACAAGACCACCCATGCTAAAACCCACTATATCTAATGGTTGTTCTGGTTCAAAGGTAGCAGCTATATAATTAGCTACCTGCTGCGCTAATTTATTCAGAACTTCAGAACCATTATTAGGAACTAAATCCACTGTATATACGGATAAACCCCGTTGTCTGAGATAAAGTTCCATGTCATTAAAAACTGCCCCAGTATCGTTAATACCATGCACTAATAAAACGGGATTTTGCTGGTTTGTTGTCATGATCTTAGTTTTTCGCTATCGTCAATAATTTAACTCAGTATTGTAATCTAAAACAAAAAAATGTGACATTTTGGATTTGAAGAGATAATATTAAGATTTATTAAGTAAATTATCAGAATCTTATAGTTATAATAAAATTTAATAATTAATTTGCGTTATTTACCAGTTGCTATTTTTGACATAAAAGGACTAAAAATACTTATTAGTATGCATTAGAGGTTTTTAAATAGCAAACAGTAGGTTTAAAGACTGACCGTAATTAACGCAATCAAATGTAATATTACACCGTAATTTTTAATAATTTCGGTCACGTTCTCCACTATTCAAACCAGGAGCATTTTTTATGGACTTTATCAAAAATCTAATTGCAGGTATTGTCAGTTTTATTACCGGATTGTTTGGTAAAAAAAGCAATGGCTACTACTTGGAACTCAAGGAAGAAGCTAATGTTACTCAAGCACCAGCGCCAGTAGTGGCAAAAACTGTACCAAAAACTGCACCAGCAACAACAGCAGCACCAACAGCAGTAAAAGTCACCAAAACTGAACCTGTTAAAATAGCAATCCCAACTGAAACCAATTTTGCAACCAAGTATCTGATTCCTACTAATAGTCCTCGTCGTCGTCCTGGGGTCAATATGAATATCTTCCTAGATATGGCACGTCAAGTTAAAACTCCTGGATAAGGTTTAGATTTTCTATCAGCATTTAAATATGGTTTATCTATAACTAATGTAGAGACGTTCCCTGAAACGTTTCTACATTATTTTTTGCCCATATTCAATTATTACCTTTTTTAGATGTTTGCACAGCCGTATTTTTAGCCAATATAATCCCACTATATAAATGAAAAGCTGTATCCCAATAACTGTTTTCTTTGCGAAATAAATTAATGTGAGATGGAATTTGATTAAGGATTTCTGTTTGGTCTATCACTGTTTGTGCAAAGGGATTAAAATCTGACCACACATTAAGTTGAGGTAACTCTTGTTCAATCCAATTCATCAAATTATTCCAATTAAGTCTAATTGTATTTTGGTTAGCTTGAGAGTTAGTTTCTAAATCTTGCTGAAATTCATATCTTTGATCAAAAATTCGCAAAATACTCCGTCTTTTTTGTAAATGTAAATCACAAAAATGAGCATAGTCTTGAGTTTTAGTTTTTCGTTCTAGCTTACCTCTAGTATTAACATCTACAACTTGTTCAAAAATTGGTAAAAGTCCCACAACTTTATCAGTAATTTCTGATTTATCAAATCTCATAGAACCAACTTGATTGGCTTCATTTTGACAAGCTATTTTGATTTGAGATTTATCAACAGATAAATGCTTAACTTGAAATACTTGAATTTGTTGAATCTGAGGAATTTTTATCCAAAAACAGGGAATACCAGCCTGTTGTAATTGTGTTCCATAAAATTCTAACTCTCCCACTTTACCCATGCGGTAAACTCGCCAATTTTGACTGGGTAATGTTACTCTAGCCGTATAAGCGTCTATCTCCATGATTCGGGCAAAATTGGTGGCTGCACTAGGTTTAAGTTCGTTATTAATGGGTTCTAAAACTAATATTCCCATTTCATTATTATCGGGTAAGATTGTAGCTTTAGCGATAGCGAAGCGCTTCGCAAGAATCGCTTTTTGTTTTTCTTCTTGCTTAACTTCCTCCAATCGCTGTAAACCTTTACGAGCTTGGGATATAATCTTACTATGAGTTGTCAACCGCAGTAATTGACGATATATTTTTTCAGCTTCTTCTAGTTGGTCAGAAACTTCTTTTAATCTCCCAAAATACAGTTGTACCCAAGGATTTTCTGGCGATTCTACTAGCAATTGTTGAAGTAATTTAGCTGCTGTTTGATAATCTTTGCATTCAAAGGCTGCAATAACTTGATCTAGCATATATTAGTTTTTAATAAAGGATATAGATACCCGACTTCTCTAAGAAGTCGGGTATCTGTGGCTAACTCAATCGCAATATTTACCACCATTAGGTGTAGAATTTTCCTTGGCGGTTCGCATCGCACCTAATATAGTAGAAACAATAATACAGCGCTTTGCTTTTCCCCCAGATTTACTAGATAGAGTGATTCGTCCTAGTGGAACTTTCACGCTACCAATGTAATCAAATTGGACTTGTTTCACTCCATTAGGTAGTTCGGCTAATGTGGTTTCTGTATCCAACTTCACACTAGCATCTAAGTTATTCCATTTAGCATTAGATGAATCAATTGTAGCTGCATGAACTGCCCATTGTACAATATTATTTTGTTCTCGGAAACTAGTGTGGTAAGTCAACTTTTCTTTTTTAGCTTGGCTTTGGGCTTCACGCATAGCCCGATAAACCTGATCTTGGGCAACATTTAAGTGGCGAGTTTTGATAAAAGATAACCAGCTTGGTGCAACTATTGCTGATAATATCCCCATCATTAATACCACTGTAATCATTTCTATCAAAGTAAAACCGCTGTTAGAGCGATTATTCAGTAAATAATTCATTCCTGATTATTTGCACTCAAGATAAACATATATATATTGCTATAAATAATGTCTTTTCATATAGCGTTTTTTTACGGATATTTGATTTTTTATAGATACTGATTTGTTTATATCTTTATTTATATAAAAATCCCCGTCCTTGGACTCTTACAGTGATTGTAGGAAAAAAACTTTTTTTACTCACTGTATATTTGATGGCATTTGCATTATTATAAATACGAGCTAGGGCATTACCTCGAATAAATACCTGTGCTGTTGTATTGTCTCTATCTACACAGACATAAAAACTAGTAAGATTCGTTGGTTTAATTGCTGACCAAGTAATTGCATCTGTTGTCGTGGTAGCAGCGATATTAGCCGGACAAGTAGCTGCTGGGGGCGAATTTGTGGTTTGATCTACATAATCAATTAGCACTATAGCATTAGTCGTATAAGTTCCAGATTTCTCCCATTTATTCATCCCTATTTCTAAACTATCAGAGTCTTTAAAATAATTATTAAATGGAGCAAAACCTGGACTCGGACAATTATTAGCATTAACATACTTTTTAGTTCCTCCACAATCTACACCTCCAGAAAGTTCTACGCCATCTTTAATTTGCCATCTAGCAATACGAGCAGCTTTTGACCAAGTTGTATTACTATCTTTAATTAAATAGTAAACAACTAAGGAATATACAAAAGTATCATCTTCTCCTGATTCTGTGGGAACTATATCACTAACTAATTCTCGTTTCCAAAAAACTAATATAGGTGTTTTAGTATTATCGGTTGGGTAAGCAAGTTGAGGTTTTATAGTATTAATACCAGCAGCATCATAAATATAAATAGCCTGTTGTAAATCACGAGAAATATAATTAAGTGCCGTTTGAATTTCTTTCTCAGAATTTGCTTTAGCTTGTTCATTTCTATCGGTAGTCATGACACTAATCATAAAACTGAACAATGGGGCAATAATTAAAAATGAAATTACTAAAGCCACCAATAATTCAATAAGAGTAAAACCACCAGATTTATGCATAAATTTAGAGATTTTCAATTGATTTATGAGTATAAATTTAAGCATTTTTATCATCATAGACTCTTCCTTTTTATTTTAAAAATTGTAAGTTGGGTTGACGCGAGAAAACCCAACATGATCTGGGATTACAAACTGAATAATCAATGATTTTTTTGGGTTGCGCTGTCGCTTAACCCAACCTACAAAATAGAAAACAATTTATTGACAAACTTGGTCGTTATCAGTGCTATCTTTTGCCATGCCTAAACGGTAACATAAAGCCTGAAATGTATTGTTACTGTGACCAATATCAACGGTTTTTTCTATTAATGGTGCTTGCTGATTGCCTATGCCGGCAACAATAGGTGAAACTACTTTTTTGGCATTATTTGTACTAGCTAAAATGGGTTTACTAAAATCAATATCTGACCGATAAACCCGCACTGCTAGACGATAACCACTAGTTTTTGTGTGAATACCGTCAACTATTATGGGCATAGCTTGAATATAAAACTCGTCAAATGGATTTGTAGAGTTTGTTTGACAAGTGGAATCACTAGCTATACAAGTATTTCCATCTTTTTTTAACAGATACAAATTCACATCTGCATCAGTTTTGCTTTTGGGAACTGGCATTTGTGTAATTTTAATAAAATAGTCTCCTAAAGTTCTTAACTCTGCTGAGTTTAAAGAAATTTTTTTACTTGGTGTTGTACTTGAACCAGTCACAATTGAACCAGTTTTCACACCATTAATAAAAGTGTTTGCAGCATAAGTTGCTTTTTCTATGCGCCGGGATTGAACACGAATAGATGTTGACATAACTAAAATGGGGGCTGTAGATACTAGGAGAATGGCAACTACAACCATGGCTATAAGTGATTCCATAATCGTAAATCCAGAATCACTAGAAAATGATGTTTTTGCCTCTGCTTTGAGTTTCATCATTGACAATGAGAAGGACGTTGATTTTGAGCTATTGCATAGGGCTTACCGGAGTCAGTTGTTTTAGCGCATAACAAAGTCTGTACCCATTGATCATCTTTACCAACTTCCCGGAAATACTCATCTGGTAAATCAGGTGATGTAAGTATCAATTTACTAGCGAATCTGTCAGCAGATTGAGATAATAGGGCGACATCATAACCCCAGTTGCGGGTAGGAGGAAGATAACCAGTAGTTGCACCACTCTCATTTTGGATAGGATATCTAATGCTATTAGCCTCTACATTGACGTTATATGTTCCTGTAGCATAAGCACTCTTATTTAACTGGATAAAAGAGCCAAAAATCTTTGCTGTTTTTTGACCATTAGTAGATGCCCAGTTCTCCATAAACCGGGTAAAATTTTGTAACCCTCCATTATCTTCTGTGGTTGGCCGGGCTGGACTATCTCCTGCGGCGACATTTAAGTTAAAAGTAGTGTCTGCTAATACTGGTTGCAACCAGTTTTTACTATCTTGACTCTCTTGTGGTGTTGTTAATGTATTATTGGCACTACTTATTACTGTAGTATTGGTGGAGTCTGTATCAGTTGCAAAGGGTTTTTGGATTTGCAAAACTGGTTCAAATACATTACTACTATTGGGTAGCAACCAAGGTATGAGTAATGTAGGGCTAACTAGATTTGCTGAAGTTGTGCCACCTATCGGAAATTCCTCCAGTTTACTACTAGTACCTTTGCCGTAAAGAGTGAGAGGAGTGATTAGTAAAGTAGTATCTATATCGCGTTTAAAAGCCAGCCTCTTAAATGGTAATGTCTCCCAACCATTATCAGGGTTTGTACCGATAAATCCTGTTTTAATAGAATTAGTTGCTGAACCGATACCATCTTCTCGCCAACTATTCTGGCCATTAAATTTGTATCCACTCAGAGCTACATTAGTCATTGACCAGCGCCTAGTCTTGTCAGCGCATTGGGAAGCCGTATCTGTTGCAGTACAAAAGCATTCCTCTTTAACTGTGGAAGTACAAATTTCATAGGCATACTCTCTAGCTGGTATCATTCTTACCAGTGGTGTCACCAAGTTATTCACATAGGAACTACCTTGATGTCCTGTTGTTGCTGTATCAAAGTCTTTAGGAAACCCGGAATTATTTGGATCAGCCCATGTACCATTTGCACCAAAGGAATTAACTGCTGAAAATCCTGATGGTGGTGTGTCAACTAAGCTATTATTCCAGTCATAATCCCCTTCATCACGAAAACCTGCTCTAAAATTGTCAGAAAGTAAGGTAACAGCATCACCCAACACTGTAGCAGGTCGCCATTCATCACCAGTTGGACAAGATGCAGCAGGATCACCATTCCGACACCCGAAGTCAGTATTGGCAGTAGTCCGATCATAAAATGCAGTGGTGGCAACATCAGTAAATTCCTCTTGAGTGTGGAGATTAAAGTTACCTTTAATATATACAGGTAAATTACTGGCTAAAATCAGACCTTTTTCTTCTTCTCGGTAAGCATTTGATGTCCCCCGTCCTAGTTTACTGCCATTGATGAGCATAATCGCATTGGGACGGCGAGTAGAATCAAGGATATAGTCAACGGGACTAACTAATTTTTGTGCGTCTGTTTGTACCCCTGAACTACCAGCGCTCGCATCTGGTAAAGCATCATCACGGGTTGCGTAAATAATACCGCTATTAGGTAATAAATATTCTTGAGAAGGAGAGGAAGTACCAATAGTTTTTGTCCGCAGTTGGTCAAGGTCTAAAACAGTAGCCCGAATTTCTAGAGGTTGTCTGTCTATGATGGGATAATCATAGGTTGTGTTATTAGATGAACTATTGCGGGCAATTTCTCTAGAGTCCAATAATGATGTTTCGTAAATCGCACCATGAGGAATCACGGTATCACTGGGACTAATACTACCATCAAGAATTTGTAAAGCGCAGATTTGAGCATCAATAGCAGACTGTTCGGAAATAGTCCGGTTTGCTGTTTTTGCTAATGCTTTGGCCAGTAAGCCATCATCTATTAATCGCCCATTGGGATAGGTTAATTGAGATAGATAGTTTAAGACTGTGGCATAATGACTCTCACCTTGAGTAGATGTGGGTGCGGGGTAAACTATGCCATTGTTAGATAAGCCGTCTGTGGCAGCATTCCAAGGGAGTTCCGTGATGTTTTTGGCAGTGGTGCTATTACTAGGAATATAAAAGCTACTCACACAAGCTATGGGTGCGGGTGTTTGGGCGTTGTAGCTAGTGGATTTGTAGTGATAAACTGCTGTAGCTCGCATTTTCAAATAGGGCGTATCACTATTAGTAATCTCACGCCATTGATATGTTATGGATGGATCATATAGATAATATGGTGCGATAGTTTTTGTTGTTGGTGCAGTCCCCGGAATTGGCATGGTATCTGGCCATATTTCTTTGACTGTGCTATCGACGGTTGTTGTAGTATCAGTTGCACTCAGATAAACTCCTGCACCCGTGACAACTCGCAAACCACCCACTGGTTCTGTAATATTTTTAGGAATTTTAGCTGCGTCTAACTCCCATGCTCCATCTCTAGTTGTATCTGCTAAATTTGCTAACGTTGCTGTTTGGACTAGAGACCGTCTTGTTCTAGTTTTGTTTGTATCTCCTGCATCCCACTTAATCCCATTAATATCCTGTGTATGAGTAATACTATTGCCTAAAAATCCTTGTGGTTGGTTACTTGCATTCCACCATAATTCAGGAACATTATTACCTGAAGATGCTGCTGGGGTTGTATCCCACCATATCTCAGATAAGTTGTTACTAACGATAACTCTGTCACCTAAGGTAGCTTCTACACCACCAGCATTTTTAAGTGCTTGTGGTTCTGTGGCTTCTGGTTGTAGGGATGTATCACTAGTATTTAGAGTTAGTTCGCTGTAATCTGTTCCTGTTTTGCCATCACTTGGATCTGTTGCATACATCCATTTATCAATGGGACGCAATGTATCACCACTACCTTGCAGGACAGTAGTAGGAAATGTTTCTTCATCACCAAAATTAACTTCTTGATAGGGGACGCGACGAGTCCGTTTCTGGAAATAAAGTTGTAGTTGTTGATGACGAATTGCATTAAATTCGGCTGTTGTGAAACTGGATAAACCTAAATCTTGTTTTTTTTGTTCAATACCTTTTTTAACTTCCGCTGGATCACTACTAATAGCATTAGCAAATTGAGCAGCAATCAGTTTATTAATTCGATGCACATAAGCCAGGTTATTGTACATGAGATTAATAGAATCATCAGTAACTGATGCTTCCCATGTAGAAGCAGTAGGATCGGTGTCTTTACCTTTGAATAAATCAACGTTAGTTGTTGTCGTTCCTGCACCTTTGAAACCACCAGATCCTAAATTTCCTCCAACTATAATTTTAGAATTTTTAGCTTTGTAATAACAGGATTTTTTGCTACTAATTTGATATAATTCAACTTGACCAGAGCCACCAGTTAAAAAATTGCTATTAGTAAAAATTCCCCCATTGAGATTTAAGGCTGTATCGGGATTAATTTCTAAATCATCGTTATATACAGCAACATTACCGGGTAGTGCTTGGCTGCGGTCTTGTTGATATTCTACAGCCGCAAAACCTTTACTTCCTTGATATTTTTCATAGTTGGTAGTGTCACTAGGAGTAGTTGTAATTGGTACGGTTGCTGTATAAACAAAAAAAGATTTTTTAAATTCATTATTTTGTTTAATCCAACCTGTATTACCTGCTAATATTGCATTGGTATTTGTAGTACAATCAGGATCTGAAATAGCTTTAGCCATTGGTGGAGTTCTGGCTTCTAATGGGTTTCTGGCTCGTGCATATTTACCACTGCTATTTCTGGGAGTTCTCAATAAAATGCTATAGAGGATATAGCTATCAAATTTCCCATTATTGTCTGTATCAACAGGAAATCGCCAAGCTGTATTCACAGTTTCATTATCATATAATGATGTACTTGTTGTTGGTTGGTCAATTACATCATCACCACTAATATCAAAACTTATTTGCAGTTTGGTTTCGTCAGCAAAGGTATATTTATTAATGTTATCTATATTGTTTGGATCATCAAGAACTTTAGATAATTCTTCATCTGTAGGGGTGACTTTGGGTAATGATATATCCTGAAATAGTTTATTGATTTTTACTCTACTACGATCAATTGCGGGGATAGCAGCACTAAGCACAGCTTCATTAATGCGGACATTACTGGCATTTTTGGCTCGGTCAAAGGAACGTAACATGATAGAAGTAGTTAGTAATACTACTACAACTGATACCATTGCCACTGTAGGTAATACGAAACCTGTGGAGGGTAATTTATGTTGTTTTTGAGTGCTAAAAAGAGTCCGCAGTAACCAAATAATTTGTTTTTTTGTGTTGGTCAAAAATTGCCAAATCAATTTTGTAACGATTTTCGATAGCTGATACTTTCGAGACATACCTACTAATGATCTTGAAACTTACGGGATGGGAATTAGTACCACGTTGATTATCATATCCGCATATTCACAGTTTTATGATCGCTTGTTTGAATATCTATCTAAAGTATTAGGAAATGGAGGATATTGATGCTTGATTGTAATAAAAATAACAGAATATCGTCTGAATCAGGTGGTTATCGAGCGGAGTCGAGATAATATCCAGGATTAAAGGATGAACAGGATGAAAATAAGGATTAATATTGTCGGTTAAGGAAATATAGGTTGGGTTTCGCTGTCGCTTAGGAATGTGAATTAAATAAGATGCAAAAGTAGGGTGTGTTAGCGACAGCGTAACGCACCATTCCAGGTTAAATCAGAATTGCAGGTTATTAAATTTGTGTTCCTTAACCCAAAAAATGCTTATAAAAGTTGGGTTATGGCTTCAATAGACTATGCGCGCTGGCTAAGTAACCGTAAATCCCGATTCAGGGTTCAGAAAATGAGTTTTTTGGGAATTTTCATCAGATTCAGTAGTTTCATCAGTATCACTACCAAAAGGTATGATATATTGTAGAGATAGTAATTCCCTATTGAGTTCAGTTACAATTTAACTCCATTTTTAACTTCTTCTTGGCAATTTACCCAATCAAGAGGAAACCTTTGTAAATGCAATTATACTTGACTCAAATTTTCTATAAATTAACGAGTCTATCTGTTTAGAATACTCAGTATTAGACCTAAATATTATCGAATTTTGCTTTTTTTCCAATTTTACAGTTATCAATGGTGAGGTGAAAGATGCATCCTAGATTAAAACTTGCTTTAATTCGGCACACAGGTGAAAAAGGTTTTGCTACAGTTATCGCGGCAGGAATCGGCTTGGTGATGATTTTAGTCGGGTTGACTATGACTATTAGGTCACAAGGTGATGTAGCTCTTAGTTCAACTCAAAAAAATACATCCCGTGCCTTATTAGCCGCAGAAGTTGGTGTTTCTCGTTATCAGAATCTAATAAATAAGGCTAGGCCGATTGCTTATTATCCAGATTGTGTTGCTGCTCGTAGTGGAACAGGCTCATGTACTGATAGTGGCAATACTGTTATTAGCTGGAAAAATGCATCCAATATCCCTGGCGTTACTACTACTACTTGTGGTAATAGCCCAATAACAACTCCTACTCAAATTACTACGAATATAAGTTATACACCGCAAGTCGTTGATGGTAATGCTAGTTACAGACTCATTTCATATACTTATTCAGGAATACGACCTAGTGATGC
>JANMGZ010000513.1:0-9857 GCA_031374905.1 Dolichospermum sp. OTE_70_metabat_362_sub | reverse complement strand
TTGATGTAATACTAGCCAATCTATATGATCAACTTTGAGATTAGCCGCAAAAAGGGCTTTATCTATCACTTCTGGGACTTTTTGCACAGCAAAGCGGTAAACTTCTTTGCCGTTCATAGTAATGGGGTGATATTTGCCCGCAGATACATGAATATCTGGTGTTAGTTCTTCGGTACAAGCGTTATAAGCCAGGTTGAGATAATGGTTTTGAGAACCGTCACTTTTGAGGCAAAATCCCAATAAGCGATCGCTTTTATTGGCCTGTAATACTACTGCCCCAGCCCCATCACCAAATAATACACAACTGCGTCTATCACGCCAATCTACCCACCGGGAGAGGATATCTGCCCCAATCAAGAGTACATTCTGGTATACGCCCGTTCTGATGTATTGTGCGGCTGTGACTAAACCAAAGACAAAGCCAGAACAGGCGGCGGTTAAGTCAAAGGCAACTGCTTTGATAGCGCCTAATTCACCTTGGACGCGGCAAGCAGTTCCAAATAGGTCATCAGGGGTGGAAGTTGCCAGCAAAATTAAGTCTATGTCTGCTGCTGTAATTCCGGCAGCAGCAATGGCCTGTTGACTAGCAGCAGTAGCTAATGATGCAAGTGAGTCGGGGGGCAATGCTAACCTTCGTTGGCGAATGCCTGTTCTTGAGGTAATCCACTCATCTGATGTTTCCACCAATTGAGTTAGTTCCTGATTATGTAAACAAGTTGCTGGGACTGCTGAACCACTGCCTGTAATTGCTATGCCGCTGTTAAAAAAATTTTGCACTCTTCATATCCTTAGTTGTCAATTGTCAGTTGTCAATTGTCAGTTGTCTTGTTTGTAAGCATTAATAACGAGTACCAATGACAATCCCAATTTTAGATTTAAGATTAGGGAGCTTAGATTTATAAAAAATTCTCGTTATCAATCTATGATCCGAAATTTAAAATTGGATGACAAGTGACAAATGGCTGTTAGTGTCCTATCTTTAGAGAGAAAAATAACTAACTCAAGCATTCAGCCTTCATTTATTAACTTTAAAACCTGAAATGCAGGGAATTGAAATTGATTGCCTGGGTGTAATTTCCAGAAAATAAACACTTTCTCTTTTTACTATTCCTGCTTTTGGCTGACTGTTGATACCTGAATACTGAATGCTTAGAAGCTAACTGCTTTCTTTCTGGAGAATTTGATATTGGGATTGGAGTCTTTCTAACACTTGATTATCTACAGCTTCTTTAGCCATGCGAATGGCACTGAAAATAGATGGTGCTTGAGAACTCCCATGACCAATAAAACAAATACCGCTGACACCTAAAAGCAAAGCTCCTCCATGTTCAGCGTGATCCATGCGCTGTTTAACACGCTTGAGGTTGGGTTTTAAAATTGCTGTACCGATTTGACCATGTATTCCTTGGGGTAATTCTTCTCGAAGAATTTGCAGAATTACGCCTCCGACTGCTTCGGCAAATTTTAATAAAATATTACCCACAAAGCCGTCGCAAACAATCACATCAAATTCACCAGATAATACATCACGCCCTTCAGCATTACCCGTAAAATTAATTTGAGTATTTTCCCGTAACAGTTGGTGGGCGCGAAGAACTACTTCGTTACCTTTAGTATCTTCTTCGCCAATATTCAATAAACCTATTTTGGGTTTTTCTGTCCCCAAAACATACTGACTGTAAATTGAACCCATGACTGCAAACTGCTCTAAAAATTTAGGGCGACAGTCTACATTAGCTCCGACATCCAGGATCATTACTGGTTTGCCGGCTTTGATAGTCGGGAATACTGTGCCAATTGCTGGGCGGTCAATTCCCGGTAATCTTCCTAAGCGGAGCAAGGCGGAAGCCATTGCTGCCCCAGAATGTCCAGCAGAAAATACGGCATCTGCTTGTTGATTTTTAACTAACTCCATCGCTATATTGATGGAAGACTTACGTTTACGTCTAACTGCGTTCAGAGGCTCTTCATCCATAGAGATCGCTTCCTCGGCAGGAACAATCTCCAAGTCCGCCATAGTGGTTTTTGGCGGCATTACAGCCTCAATTTGTTGGGGATCTCCAACCAATAATATTTTTACACCCAATTCTTCTCGCGCCCGCAGTGCGCCGGCGACGATTTCAGCGGGTGCATGATCCCCTCCCATTGCATCAATTGCGATCCTTACACCAGTCGATCCCATTGCTCAGAGCTTATAGAAACCTTACAAATTTTATCAGATTGCCATCCTTAAAAATTCAAAATTCTAAAAAAATTGCAAAAAACTTGAGAGGAATATTATTACTTTGTTCAGTATTCTTTGGTTCAATCAAGATCCCCGACTTCTTTAAGAAGTCGGATATCTGACTCCACATAGAATCAAATCCTGTAAAATCCAATGTGTGAACTAGTGACAGCTATAAAAATCACAAGCTCATCTATCTGGAGTACAAATGAATAACTACGCAAAACATAGCAGCCTTTATGACTTAACTTAGGGGGAGGAACTTGTGGAAATGATATTCTATTCAGTTTTTTTCTAATTCTTGTATCCACTGCTTCATATCCTGGAGTTTTCAATCCCTTTTCGGTATTTCTGTGAAGTTTTTATCTGAACAAGAAAATGAGTTCAGGCGGCAGGAGGAACCCACCCTTACTCATAGTGGGATTGCAGCCAGGACGCTTTATACTGCACTTCTCTGCGAGATGCTACCGCTAACGTGCCGCTACGCTAACGCGCTGCGCGTCTTATCTATAATTCTGTCTTTAAACCCAGAACTAAAGTTTTAGTTCATACTCATAACCTTCTGCCTCCTGCTTCTTAACTCCTGCCTTTTTGTAATTAAACAGATGTCTCCTCAACGTTGGGATTATTAATGATATTTTGTGAATTTGATTTCATCAATTTTGCAACTTCTTGTAATAGTGTTTGTTGTTCATGATGAATAACTTTTACCATTGATAGCAGCACCCTATAATAAAGCCTTAATTTTACGGATTGCAGCAACTTTAGAAAAACATGGTATAATTTTTGTTTAAATTTTAAATATCAAAATTATGAAAACTTACAACTGGATTGTTGTTGGTGCGGGAATTACCGGGGCTGCACTTGCTTATGAATTGACAAAAATAGGTTTTTCTGTGCTTTTGTTAGAACAATACCAAACACCACAAAATGCTACCCGTTATAGTTATGGTGGAATTAGTTTTTGGTCAGCAACAACAGCAATTACCCAACAATTATCTAGAGAAGGTATTACCCATCACCGGATTCTTTCAGAAGAATTAAACGCAGATACTCAATTTCGAGAATTAGATTTATTAATGACTATTCCTGTGGATATTAATCCAGAAACAATAGCTAAATCTTATCAAAAAGTAGCTATTCCTCCTCGTTTAATTGGTATTCAAGAAGCTTGTGAAATAGAACCTTTATTAAATCCTAAAGTTATCTCTGGTGCATTGACTGTTAAACATGGTCATGTTCACCCAGAAAAAATTACCCAAGCTTACATTCAAGCTATGGTAAATTTAGGAGGAGAAATTGAATTTGGTCAATTTTTAGAATTAGTAACTACACCCAAAAAAAAATGTACAGGACTGAAAACAAATACCACTACTTTTCATAGTGATAATGTTGTTATTTGTGCAGGAGGAATTAGTCGTAAACTACTTGAATCAATGGGTATTGCGGTAAAGATATATTTTTCTCATGCAGAAATAATTGAAATACCACCTACAGATATTCAATTGCATAGCTTAGTATCACCTGCAAATCTACAAAGATATCAACAAGAAACAGAATCTACTCAAATTGATGAATTATGGGATAACCCCAATAATGAAATAGTACCACCAATTTTAGATGCTGGTGTGGTGCAATTTTTGGATGGTAGTTTGCGCTTAGGTCAAATTAGCCGGGTTTTAACAAATCCGCAAGCAAAAATTAACTCAGCAGCAAGTGAAAAATGGTTACGAGAAAGTATTACGAACATATTACCAAAGTTAGGAAATGTCCCAGGAACATGGCATCATTGTTTAGTCGCATTTACTAATGATAAATTACCTTTAATTGGTGCTATTTCTGGATTTTCAGGATTGCATATATTTTCTGGTTTTACTAGTCCTTTCATCTTTGTTCCTCCTTTAGCTGTCCGTTTTGCTAAGTTTGTCTCTGGTTACGAAGATGAGATAATTAAACAGATGTCTCCTCAACGTTGGGATTATTCATGATATTTTGTGAATCTGATTTCATGAGTTCAGTAGCTTCTTGTAATAGTGCTTGTTGTTCATGATGAATAACTTCTAAACGATGAGAAATTTCTGCTAATCTTTGCTGGTTACTATCTTTTAACTGATTATTTTTAATTTTCCCAATTTTAGGAAATGTTATCCAGAGAGTTTTTAATAATTTTTGTATTAATATAAAGGGAATTTTTAATATTGACCAACTGGCAGTTTCTATGATTTTAACAATTGCTTTAATGATACTCCAAATTACTGCAATTGTAAATAATAAAATTATTATACCTCTGACAGGGTGATTTATTCCCCATGTGAATATTTCTAATATTTGGAAAAACCAGGGATATTGTGATAATAAATCATGAATAGAAGTATTAATAGTTTTTTGGATTACTTCTGATGTATTGTTGGTAATTTTCTCGACATTTTGCCAATTATTTTCTAAATAAGCTTTAGTATTATCTGTTGTTTGTGTGGCTTTTTGTTGTATAGATTGGGTGAAATTATTAACACCATTTTTCACTATTTGCCAACGTCGAATAACTGTTTCTGATAAGTTTGAATTTAGCTGCATAAGCTTCAAATATCCTAAATTCAATAAATTCAGATCCCCGACTTCTTAAAGAAGTCGGGGATCTAAAATATAACTACTAATTAGCAAATAAGTCCAAATCTGTCACTGCACCTACACTACTAGAAGCTACAAGTTTGGCATATTTCGCAAGTACGCCTTTTGTGTATCTGGGTGGAAGTGGTTGCCAATTTGCCCGACGACTGGCTAATTCTGCATCTGATATATTCAGTTGTAACAAACGCGCGTTAGCATCAATGGTAATGCTATCACCTTCTACTACTAAAGCGATGTTGCCGCCTACAGCCGCTTCTGGGGCAACGTGACCGACTACCATGCCGTAAGTACCACCAGAGAAACGTCCGTCGGTAATTAAGCCTACGGAGTCTCCTAATCCAGCGCCGATAATGGCGGAGGTGGGGGCTAACATTTCTCTCATGCCGGGTCCGCCTTTGGGTCCTTCGTAGCGGATAACTATGACATCCCCCGCTTGGATTTTTTTGGCGAGAATTGCCTCTAAACAGGATTCTTCTGATTCAAATACTCTGGCCGGTCCTGTAATTACTGGCTTTTTGACTCCGGTAATTTTGGCTACTGAACCTTCTGTGGCCAGGTTGCCTTTGAGAATGGCTAGGTGTCCCTGGGCATACATAGGATTATGCCACGGACGAATTACGTCTTGGTCTGTCCGTGGTTCTGCGGGGATATCTGCTAAGACTTCGGCGACGGTTTGCCCGGAAATGGTGATACAGTCTCCATGAAGTAAGTCGTGTGCTAGAAGCATTTTCATGACTTGGGGAATGCCGCCGGCTTTGTGTAGGTCGGTGGCTACATATCTACCGCTGGGTTTTAAATCACACAAAACGGGAACACGACCGCGAATGGTTTCAAAGTCGTCTATGGTTAATTCTACACCAGCAGCGCGAGCGATCGCTAGAAAATGTAATACTGCATTGGTAGAACCACCCACAGCCATAATTACAGAAATAGCGTTTTCTATAGATTTGCGAGTGATGATTTGCCGGGGTAATATCTGCTTGCGAATGGCTTCAACCAAGACAAAGGCTGATTTTTCCGTACTGTCGGCTTTTTCGGCATCTTCTGCGGCCATGGTTGAGGAGTAGGGTAAACTCATGCCCATGGCTTCAAATGCTGAAGACATGGTATTGGCTGTAAACATCCCTCCACATGACCCTGCACCGGGACAAGCAGCGCGTTCAACTGCTAATAGTTCATTTTCGTCAATTTTGCCGGCACTGTATTGACCAACGGCTTCAAATGAACTAACAACAGTTAAGTCTTTACCGTCATAATGTCCGGGTTTGATTGTGCCACCATACACAAAGATAGCAGGGATATTCATCCGCGCCATGGCTAACATTGCCCCTGGCATATTTTTATCACAACCACCAATTGCTAATACACCGTCCAGACTTTGCCCAGTACAGACAGTTTCAATGGAATCAGCGATAACTTCCCGTGAGACTAGGGAGTATTTCATCCCTTGTGTTCCCATGGAAATGCCGTCACTAATGGTAATTGTCCCGAAAATTTGGGGCATTGCGCCGGCGGTTTTAATCGCGGTTTGCGCCCTTTGTGCCAGTTCATTAATCCCCATGTTACAAGGGGTAATGGTGCTGTAGGCATTGGCTACACCGACTATGGCTTTGTTAAAGTCTTCATCTTGGAAACCTACTGCCCGTAGCATGGCGCGATTAGGAGATCGCTGCACCCCTTGTGTGATAACTTTACTTTTAAGATTTTCTGACATCTATGTTTTTTCCTTCTGTACCATTATCGCTAAGTCGTTAGTTTCTCTTATACCAAATTAAGATGTAGCTGCATAGAATCAGATTTTCAGAATTATTAACCGCAGATGCACGCAGATTAACGCCGATAAGGACAGATGAATTAAGTAGGTCAACACAATAAAACCAAACTGTGTAAAGAAAAATAAATCCTGAAAATCCTTTAATCCTGTAAATCCTGATTCAGACAAGCTCCTTCAACACCGCATCAGTAAACGGATTTTTCCCCGCCTTCAAAACCTTCACCCAGCCTTGTCGTTGCGCTGAATCTCTTTCATAGTAATACTTTCACGATTGTTGTCGCCTCCTCAACCCTGATCTTTACAAATAAAATATGTTTCTAACATGATATGCTTGGATTGCCAGTATGGTAGCTATTCCAGCTAAAACAATGGCTATAAATAGGACTCCTGAACCAATCCGAATTCTTTGTGTGGCTTTTTTGTTAGCCGCAGTTAAAACAGATGTATTTTTTGATGGTTTTAACCAACCTGCACCAATAAACGCCCGTAAACCAAATTGTTGTTCAATTGAACGAGATTCTAATTTGGTGTTAAAAGCTTCCAGATATTCTGTTTTTTCAAATAATAGTTTTTGTAAAAGATTGAGAATTTTAACATACAGCTTTGGTTGATTATTAATAACCCCGATATCTTTAGCAAATTCTAAATTTTTAATTGCTTGTTCATATTCTTTTAATTCTTTTTGAGATTGCGCTAAAATTTAAAATAGACTTTGACGATAATAATTTAGATCATATTCTGATTGATTAACTGTCTTTAAAAACTCTAATCCTTGATTAGCAATTTTGGCTGATTCTGCAAAATTTGATTGTTCAAAATTAGCTGTTGCTAAAAATATATAATCTTCCCCTATTTTCAAGATGTTATTTTCAGCTTGATGTCTTTCTAAAGCTTGTTGAGATAATGTTTTTAATTGTTCCCATGCTTGTAAATCTTGGAGAATTAACCCAAATCTTGATAAAGAATTAGCAATTAAATCAAGACGTTGAGCATTTTTAAACTTTTCTAATGTTCGTTGCAAATAATCTCCAACTTCTCCCCCTTCCCTGATAGGAAAAGGGGTTGGGGGATTAGGTCTTAATTTTTCATAATTGCAAATTGTTAGATTATAAAGTATTTTACCTTGAATTTCTAAATTGTCGGTTGTTTGCCAAAAATCCCAACTTTGTTGATAGTAACTAATAGCTGTATCTAATCGGTTTTTATTATATTCAATAAATCCTTTTAAGAAATTACAATTAGCTTGAAAATCTGGTTCTAAATCTTGACCATTTTTTTGTAAATCTTGTAATGCTAATTCAAGTTCTTGTAAATTTATATTCAAATCATCATTTAATATTTTATCTATTATTGATTTGAGTAAATTAGTTAATTCATCAAAAGAAAGAGGAAAATTTATAGTAATTCCCCAACTTTCTAAATCAGGTGCAGATTCCATGATTTGTTGATATATTTGATCATTAATCCATAGCACCACCGGATATTGACAATTATTTCTAAATTCTTCCCTGACTTGATTAGCTGAACTGAACATTTTTGATGAATTCGGTAATGATTCCCAACCGACAATCATTAATGCTTGAATTTCCTGATCAAATTCTTCTTGAATAGCATTATATAATGTTCTCTCTGATGCTTGAAGTCGTAAAATCTGAATTTCAATCTCACATATTTCCTGTAATTCTTGAATAAGTTGATTTTGTAAGTTGAGATAATTACACTTAGCTAAAATCAGCTTAAAGTCTCCCCTAGAAGCTTCTAAAGACCATACTAAATCTTCTAGTTGTTGTGAGTTTGTCATAGTGTTAATTTGTAATTGGTGATTCAATATATTACACTCAAAATGTTTTAATTGTTTGATTCTATAGGTAGAGTAAAGTAAAAACTCACAAGTGTCAATTTAACGTAAAACCTATATCCCGACTGGGAATTAATTCCCAGTCTCATAGTAAAAGTCATCTAAAGATGACTGAAAATCTGTTAATCCTCAAATCCTGGAAATCTTGATTCAGACAAAATATTAATCCTGTTAATCCTCAAATCCTGGAAATCTTGATTCAGACAAAATATTAATCCTGCAAATCCTTTAATCCTGGATATCCTGATTCAGACAATTTTTCCGATTCTGCTAAAATCGGATTGACATCAAACCATAATTTACCCTTATCTCGATATTCAAAGACAAATCTACTGCGGATTAATTTCTGATATCCTTGATCATCACTAACGTGCTTAGTTTTTTTAACATGACGTAATAATTGCCATTCTTCAACAGAGATTGTTAAGGAGAAGTCGTTAAGTCAGTCACGAATAATCATTTCTAAAGTGTTACTCTGGAGAGGAAATTTTTTATCCCTCATAATCCAGGGGTTTAATAACTTTAAAATATCGCGCACATGACCGCCGCTAACCTGACACAAACGGTCTAAAGTTGCTGGAGTGTCAAAAATTTCAGTAATTTTATTTAAGCGGTCTTCTGCTGCTTCTAGTTCTACCTGCAAGCGTAATAATTCTGTGGATTTACCGCAACCAATATGTCCAGTAAATAGGTTACAGGTACGATCATCTTGATTCCACTCTATATGATCTTTAAGAGTGCTGATGATATCCTCACCACGAACTTCAGAAAAATCAATATAACATTTTTGATCTTCCACATTCTGCGCTTTCAGAGTGCGTGTGGGGTTAGTGGCTTTATAAAAATCCTTAATATCTATTTTGTCAGTAGTATGATTATCCTGATAGTTGCGGAATATCCCTACTGACAATAATACCTGTTTTTCAGTTATTAAAAAAGGGTTTTAAACCCAATTTTCTGGATAAAAGGGGATTAGAAAGGCAAAAACTGTAATAAGACTGAACCTAAACTCCCCACAAAATCCATAAAGCTGGGTTTACCTGCATTAACTGTTTCTGAATAAGGTGTTTTCAATTCTGTAATAAAGGCTTTTGCTGTTTGCAGTCCTTCCGTATTTTTTTCTTTTTCAAATAGTTCTACTGCCTTTTGGGCATCTAGCAGGGCGTTATTTCTGTCTAAACTTTGGTAACTCGCTACACCACGGGCTAAATATGCACCTGCGTAGTCTGGTTTAAGTGCGATCGCTTGGCTAAAATAACTAATAGCTGGTGTAAGATTCCCCTTTTCTGCGGCTGCTACACCCCAGGCATAAAAATCTTCTGATTTAGCAATTTGCGAAGGTATCCCCACCGCACCTTGAAAATTTGTTCCTG
>JANMGZ010000509.1:0-1842 GCA_031374905.1 Dolichospermum sp. OTE_70_metabat_362_sub | reverse complement strand
AACGAGCTTGACCGTGAGCAGAAACCGCATCAATAGGCTTCATCAGATATAATTGTAATAACTGCCAACCATGAGATAAATAGATTGGGAATTTTTGGAAGAATTGCAGGAATTTAGGAGTATTAGAGCTAGAAATTGTCGCCAATTTTTCGTTATTTTTGACGCAAACATCTAAACGCTGATAAAAAGCTGGATTTTCCACATCCAACATCACAGGGAAGACTCTACCAGCAGTTTCATTCGTCTTCTTAATGACATGAATATCATACTCTCGCGCATCCAAACCCAAAGAAGCATAGAAATCTTTGCGTTGAATATCATTGAGATACATAGTTGCAAATACAGACAACAGGAAGAAGCGACTCCATAGTTTTGCTCTCCAGTCATTCAACATTTGTGGCTGCGCTCTCATAACCGCATCAAAGAAATCACCGTGACGGTTTTCATCCTGACACCAGTTTTCAAAAAAGTTGAAAATTGGATAAATCCGATCTTCAGGATGGGCTGCTAAATGACGATAAATGGTGATATAGCGCCAATAACCAATCTTTTCAGAAAGATAGGTAGCGTAGAAGATGAATTTGGGCTTAAAGAAGGTGTAACTACGGCTTTTGGTCAAAAACCCTAAATCTAGAGAAAGATTAAAGTCTGACATGGCTTTGTTTAAGAACCCAGCGTGACGGGCTTCATCCCGTGACATTAGGTTAAAGCCTTCAGCTAAAAGAGGGCTTTTATCCTTTAAGCGCCGGCCGAGTTCTTTGTATAACAAGAAACCGGAAAACTCTGCTGTACAAGAACGTTCGAGAAATTCAACGAACAATTTGCGAGTTTCTCCATCAATACTGTCCCAGGATTGTTCAAACTGAGCATCTCGCACAAAGTGATGGCGATTGTAGTCAACGCGAAATTCTGCGATAATGGCTTCTAATTCGTCTTCATTGACGGAAAGATCCATCTGCGCCATTTCATCAAAATCGGTTGTGTAAAACCTTGGTGTTAAAAGGGTTTCCTTGGCAGGGGACTTAACTCCAGAACGGATTTCGTCAAAGCCTGGTTTTCTGAGGGATTCTACCATGTTTTGATTTGCTCTTTTATCTTTCTTTTCTTGAATACACCAGAAAGCTGATCCTTATGCTCTCACAAGGTGCAAGTTACAACAATTATGATTTTGTATGAAATTCAGTGTAGCAATATTCAGCCCAAAAATGAGTGGATAAATGATTAAGAGTTGCAAAAATCAACAAAAAACGATTTACACTCTATTTAGTTTGCAGTCATGATGATCAGTTTGATGCCGTCGTTGAGGAAGGACACGTGAAATCAGCCAAAACTAGAGAAAATCATGTAAGCTGGGAAAATAGCTGTTTATCGGTTATAAATATGCATTCACCATACAGTGTCAGCCCAAAAACCTGAATATATAAAACATATAGTTTGAGAACCCCGTATGTTCAATACTACTGAAATTATAATTGATGCTTTCGTCAATCAAGTCCGGGAAGGATACCAACGCACTTATGGTGGTTTAAAGACTAATTATCAAGACATCATTGCTTGGGCTGGTAATATGGCTTTAGAAAATATTGCCAACAGTGATGCTTTATACCATAATGTCGAACATTCTGTCCTGGTTACTCTTGTGGGACAGGAAATTTTACGAGGTAAACAGATCCGTGAAGGTGGAGTTTCCTGCGAAGATTGGCTGCATTGCATTATTTCCCTCCTCTGTCATGATATAGGTTATGTCAAAGGAGTTTGTCGTCAGGATCAAGAATTTGAAGGTTTGTATGCTACCGGTCAAGGTGGTGGCATGGTTTCTGTTCCCTTTGGTGCTTCTGATGC
>JANMGZ010000485.1:0-4157 GCA_031374905.1 Dolichospermum sp. OTE_70_metabat_362_sub | reverse complement strand
TTGGTAACTGGAGGTGCAGGCTATATTGGTTCTCATGTCGTGCGTCAACTAGGCGAAGCTGGTTATGACCTTGTTGTATATGACAATTGCTCTACAGGTGTCCCCCAATCTGTACTGTATGGTGAGCTAATTATTGGCGATTTAGGAGATATAGACCGCCTTTACCAAGTCTTTGGCAAACATCAATTTAGTGCAGTCCTGCACTTTGCTGCCAGTTTAGTTGTACCAGAATCAGTTGCCTATCCCTTAAATTACTATGCCAACAACACTCGAAATACCCTGAATTTGCTGCGGTGTTGTGATGTCATGGGCGTTAACCAATTTATCTTTTCTAGTACAGCCGCAGTTTATGGCGAACCTCAAGAAAATCCTGTCACAGAGTCTAGTCCCACCCTACCAATTAATCCCTACGGACGCTCCAAACTGATGAGCGAATGGATGATTCAAGACCACGGACTAGCATCTCGTCTGCGGTATGTAATTCTTCGCTATTTCAACGTCGCAGGAGCAGACCCTGGCGGAAAAATTGGACAAAACTCAAGCAATGCAACTCACTTGATTGCCAATGCTTGTAATGCAGCACTTAAACGCCAATCAGAATTCAAAATTTTTGGAACTGATTTTCCCACTCCAGATGGTACAGGAATTAGGGATTATATCCATGTTGAAGATTTAGCCGCAGCCCATGTTGATGCGTTACGCTATCTAGAACGAGATGGCAAAAGTCAAATTCTCAACTGTGGTTATGGACAAGGTTATAGCGTGCGACAAGTTGTGGAAAGGGTCAAAGCTATTTCTGGGGTGGATTTTCCCGTAATTGAAGTAGCGCGTCGTCCTGGAGATCCAGCCTGTGTAACCGCTAGTGCAGAAAAAATTAAACAGGTATTGAATTGGCAGTCCAAGTATAATAACCTAGATAATATCATTTACAGCTTTCTAGCTTGGGAAAAAGGTAAAATTTTACACAACTAAATTTAATGAACCTTTTTAATTAAATAAATTTCCTGGTCTTTAACCTGGAAAACTCTCTAATTTATCCAATAGTTAGGAAAAAATATGTACTTAGGTTTGTATTATAAAGTATAGTCAATCTCAGTAACAGTTATCGCTATTTAACAAAAACTTCTAAATAATTTATGTCTATTAACCAAGAAGACCAAGATTCCTCTATTGATATCCAACAATACTGGCTGATATTTAAAAGGCGTTGGCTGGTGTCATCAATTGTCTTTGCCTCTATCTTCGGAGTCACAGCCTTCGTCACTTATTCAACAAAACCAGTTTATGAATCGGAGGGTAAACTAGTTTTCACCAAAAAAAGTGGGGCTTCATCACTCACAAATCTCTCCCAACAGATGGGAGAATTAGGCGCATTGACAAACCTCAGCAACCCAGTGGAAACTGAATCAGAGATCATCCGCTCCTACCCCATTATTATAAAGACTATTACATCTCTAAAGTTGACAAATGATGAAGGCAAACAGCTTTCCTGGGAAGTTTTTCTCAAAAAACTGAAATTGAAGACTATTCGGGGAACAGATGTCATTCAGCTTTCCTATAGAAGCACTAATCCGCAAGAAGCAGCAAATGTGGTGAATTCCCTCATGAAATATTACCTGGAGAGTAATGTTCGCACAAACCGCACCGAGGCTAGATCAGCGCGAGAATTTTTATCGAGGCAATTACCAGAGGTCGAGAAACGAGTTACGAAAGCAGAAATGAACCTGCGTCAGTTTAAAGAAAATAACCGGGTGGTAGCCTTGGAGATAGAAGCCAAAACTGGTTTAGAGTCTCTTGGAAAATTGAACGAAGCAATTACCCAAAGCCAAGGGGAATTAGCAGCAGCTTACACTCGGTCGTCAGCTTTGCAATATGAGATGAAACTTGGTACACAGCAGGCTGTAGATCTCACTACCTTGAGTCAATCTCCTGGCGTACAGCAAGTCCTCACAGAGTACCAGAAAACCCAATCAGAACTGGCAGTAGCGCGAAGTCTTTATACCAATGATAATCCAAAGGTGATTGATTTGGCAATGAAAGAGGCATCTCTAAAAGATGTGTTAGAAGAGCGAGTTGGTCAAGCTGTTGGCAGTTCCGACTCCTTACCCAAACAGAATTTGCAGATAGGAGAACTCAAACAGGCATTAACTCAAGATCTGATCAAATCAGAGGTAGAACGGTTAGCCCTGACAAACCAATTAGGAGAATTGCGAAAAGTATTTATAGTTAACAGGAGACGTTTGGATAGCTTACCTCGACTGGAACAACAACAGCTACAACTACAGCGACAGTTAAGTGTGGCACAACTCACCTACCAAGAACTGCTGAAGCAATTCCAGTTAGTTGAAGTATTAGAGAATCAGAATGTTGGTAATTCGCGGATTATTTCTGAAGCTTTAATTCCTGAGCGTCCAGTTTCTCCCAAGATTCCCCTCAACTTAGCACTAGGCGGATTTTTAGGTGTCCTGTTGGGTGCAGGAACGGCTCTACTGTTGGAATCTATGAATAAATCCCTCAAAAATATTGAAGAAGCCAATAAGCTGTTGGGCTTTCCCTTACTGGGGACAATTCCCCAATATGGTGAAAAAAATCCGAAAAATCGCAAAGAAGGTCGGCAAGAGTTGCCTTTGTTGGATAACCCCTATTCACCAGTCAGTACATCCTTTGAGATGCTTCAGACTAATCTGGGCTTTACCGTTTCTGATAAAGAATTGCGGGTGATTTTAATGACTAGTTCAACGGCTGGAGAGGGTAAATCTTTCGTTTCGGCAAATCTAGCTCTAGCGGCAGCTCATGTGGGGCGACGAGTGCTGTTAGTGGATGCCGATATGCGTCGTCCCCGTCAGCACCGCGTATGGGAAATACCTAATTTGTTGGGACTCAGCAATATCTTAGCTGGTCAGACCCAGTTAAAAAATGCTGTTCAGGAAGTATCCCCACAGGTTGATATGTTGCCAGCAGGAAAAATTCCGCCTAACCCGGTGACACTCTTGGATTCCCAGCGCATGATCGACTTGATTGAAGAGGCAAGGAATAATTATGATTTTGTGATCATTGACGCACCACCTTTGACTGCCGTTACTGATCCCCTAATTGTGGGCAAGTACGTGGATGGGTTATTGCTGGTTGTCCGCCCTGGCAAAGTCGAGTATTCAGCAGTAAAATCGTCTAAATCACTACTTGATCAGGCGAAAGTGACTGTTTTGGGAATGGCCGTAAATGGTATTAGTGAAGAAAGTGGTTATGGTGGTTATTACTATTATAGAGGATATTACGGAGAAAAAGTAGAAGGTAAGGAAAAGTCTTCGGGAGCTAATATGCGGTAAGGCTTGACTTTATTATCTACTCATGCAACATTGATTTATTAATCTGTAGCAATTTTTCAGTTGGGTGCAAATGCAGTTTGCACCCATTAGCGATTACTTAAATTATCTGTTTTTTAGGAGTTGAGCTTTGATGGTCTTTTGATCTCAGTTCTTCCCTCGCAACCTGCTCGTAACTGGGAAGGCCAAAGTACGGGGAAGCTATGTCTAATTGATATATTGATCCTATTTTAGTTTAAGCAAAAACTAGTCATAAAAACTCCATGAAGATAAAATTTTGATGCTAAGTAAATTCAATATTCTTAAATCTAGTGATAAACTCCGTGAAATTATTGCCAATACTGGTTGGCTTTTTGCTGACCGTATCCTTCGTATGGGTGTTGGGTTGTTTGTGGGCGTTTGGGTAGCTCGCTACTTAGGAGTACAACAGTTTGGAGTTTTTAACTATGCTACTGCTTTTGTCGCCCTATTTAGTACCATTTCCACACTCGGTTTAGATGCCATCGTAGTCCGTTCTATTGTACGTGAACCTGAGAAGAGATCGCAAATTTTAGGAACAGCTTTTTGGCTCAAATTACTTGGTGGGATTCTGGCTTTAGTATTAGCTGTTAGCTGTATCACCGTGATCCGTCCTAATGACTATTTAACTATTTCGCTCGTAGCGATTTTGTCATCTGTAGGAATTTTTCAGGCTTTTGACACGATTGATCTTTGGTTTCAGTCTCAAGTCCAGTCAAAATATACTGTAATTGCAAAAAATACAGCTTTTGTCGTTATTACCTTAGTAAAAGTCATTCTTCTCAGTATTCATGCTCCATTAATTGCTTTCGCTTG
>JANMGZ010000379.1:0-3175 GCA_031374905.1 Dolichospermum sp. OTE_70_metabat_362_sub | reverse complement strand
CTTCTTCTTTGGTTAATTTGAGAAAATCAAATCGCTTTAACAATGACAGAATTTTGGTCTTAGCTGTATTTTCATCTTGCCAAAATACTGGTCGCCAATTGACATCAAGAATTATTTTTAGGTCATATTGTTCTGCTAATTCTAAAGCTCGCAAAACAGCTTGCTCACTTTCAGGATAGGCTAGTTCTAAAGTTCCGACCACCAAAAAGTCAGCTTCAGCAAAGAGCGCAGGTGGTATTTGTTTGGCTTGGAGACGGGTATCGGCAAATTCGGAAGTATCATATTTACCAAAACCTGCGAAAGTGCGATCGCCTGCTAAATCCCTAACTACATATACTTGTCTAGTTGGTGCTGGAGAATGACGTTGTACACCTGTTGTATCTACACCGACATCTTCTAATAATTTCACCAGTATATTTCCTGGTTCATCCTCACCCACTGCACCAATAAAACCGGCTGATGTCCCCAACTTCACCAAAGCACAAGCCACATTAGCAGGCGCTCCTCCGGGGTAGGGAGTCCATGATTTCACTTCTTCTAGCTTCAGTCCCAATTGATCAGCTAAACAGTCAAATAAGACTTCACCAAGACATAAAATAGAGGGATTACTCATTTCATTTTTGATTTTCGAGGGGACATGATCTAAATTAAGTTTGACACTAATAATAAATTTAGATGAAGCTCCATAAAATAAGATTTTCAAGATAATTGACCGCAGATAAACGCAGATAAACGCAGATAAATTCATGGATTTTATGATTCTGTTCACCTCCTTGCATAAAATTGGTATTAGTTAGATATCTTTGTTTAAGCATCAAAGAAATGTCCCTCAGTCAGCAAGAGCTTTTTTATTCATCCTAGTTAAAATAAATACCTTTGATCTGTAGCTTGTATGACTACAAACCTAAAATTAATAGAAAATCTTGACATTAGTATTATTAGCAACATTTAAAACTATCTACCTTAGAAAGAATCTTCTAGAATAAGGAATAAGACTTGAGTACATATACCAAGGGAGGAATAGTAAGTCATGGCTACTAGTGAGTCTGGGACACGTGTTAGTCTGTCAGACAGAGAACTGCAAATTATAGACTTAGTGGCCACAGGCTTAACTAACCAAGAAATTGCAGTCAAACTGGAAATTAGCAAACGGACAGTTGATAACCATATCAGTAACATTCTCAGCAAGACAAAAACTGATAACCGTGTAGCTTTGGTGCGTTGGGCTTTACAATGGGGAAAAGTTTGCTTAAATGATGTCAATTGTTGTTCTCTTCCCCTTCGCAATGATGAAAGTATATGCTAATCATGCAAAGTCGTAGTCAAGAAGCTGATTAATCAAGCTTTTTAGTTATTGTTTAGATTACTGCTTTGCAGTATGGGTAGTTGATTTACGCTGTCGTGTATTAGTAACGTTGAATAATAAAAAAGCAACGTGAAAGCAGAGGTATTTAGAGGCGTAAATCAATTATTCCCAGTTATCTGACTTTTGACTTCCCCACTTACCGCGAGGTCTTATGAGACTGATGTTTTCTGAGTTAATTCCTGCCCATTGCTGTCAACTATTTTAATGATCAGTCTTTAACCAGACATGATATAACTTATCATCAAACGAATATCAAGCTCTTTATTTTATGGTGAAGCGATCGCTCCAGGCATCCCCTTCTGGAATTCAACAGGCTAAACGAGCGTTCGCTTTGAAGGGTTGGACTCAGGAAAATTTGGCAGCAGAGGTGAATTTAAAAACCCGGCAACCGATTTGGCGATTTTTCGCTGGAAAACCCGTTGATCGCCAAATTTTTATGGAAATTTGTTTGATCTTAGATTTAGATTGGCGGGAGATTGCGGATCATGCACCTGCGGCATTTCATGAACCCGGAAGGTTGGCTGAGACAGCTTCTGTGGATATTGATGGTCTGGTGCAACAGGTGCGATCGCAACGCCGGGACACCATTCAAAACCAGTGTGGTATCTTGCAGCTATTAGACATCAGCCATCCCGTCAGCATTGATGACATCTATGTAGATGTCAATATTTTGAAAGAAATTGCCAGTCAACAGTGGTTTGAGATTGCTGACCTGCAAAACTTAAAACCCGCTGAATTTGATCGCGTGGGACTGGAAGAGGTTAATGAAAAGCAAATACCAGGTATACAGGCTGTTAAAACCTACTCGAAGCTCAGAGTTCTTGGTAAACCAGGAGTAGGGAAAACTGTCTTTTTGCAACATCTGGCTATTCAGTGTAATCGAGGTGAGTTTGCCACAAATCAAGTGCCGATTTTTATCGCCCTGAGAGATTTTGCTGAAGAGTCCAGGCATAATGGGAAATTATGCCTCCTGACTTATATTCATCAGACATTTCTCACCTCTGGAATTTCCCATCTGGCTGTGATTGAAAGCTTACTCCAAGCGGGTCGAGTCTTGCTGTTGCTAGATGGTATGGATGAAGTGCTGAAGCAGGATATGACGGCGGTTCTGAGAGAGATTCGCAAATTCTCCGAAAAATATCACAAAAATCAGTTCGTAGCGACCTGCCGCACCGCCGCCCGCAAACTGCAACTGCGAGGCTTTACCGATGTAGAAATTGCTCCCTTTACCCAAGCCCAAATTACCACTTTCGCGCAAAAGTGGTTTGTGACACTTACCAAAACAACTGTTAAATCGGGACAAAATCAGTCTATTCAGTTTCTGCAAAAATTAGACTTGCCAGAAAATTCGCAGTATCGCCAAATGGCGGTAACACCACTATTTCTACATCTCGCTTGCTCAGTGTTTCATGGTCAAAATAAATTTCCGACTCAACGGACGGAGTTTTATAAGCAAGGACTGGATTTGCTGCTGGGTAAATGGGATGAAGCCAAAGGTGTCGGCCGGAATGATGCTAATCAAAGAGGGTTTTTATTACCTCAAAAGCTGAAGCTGCTGAGTCAGCTTGCGGCTGTTACCTTTGAACAGGGGCAGTATTTTTTTGAGCAACGGGTTATTGAGCAATATATTGGCGACTATTTGCGGAATTTGCCTAACGCAACCCTAGAACCAGAGGAACTCCAACTCGAAAGTGAAGCAATGCTGAAAGAAATCGAGGCTCAACATGGGTTACTCACAGAACGAGCGCGAGGAATTTTTTCGTTTTCCTATCTAGCATTTCAAGAATACTTCACCGCTCGAAAAATTGT
>JANMGZ010000357.1:0-8426 GCA_031374905.1 Dolichospermum sp. OTE_70_metabat_362_sub | reverse complement strand
GACAACATTAATTTTAGGTTGAGATTTATCTGGCTGTTGATTTGTTACCATTATTTCTACATTTTGACCTAATTTAATTAAATAACTTAATAAATTTTCAATTGTAAATTCTTTGAGAATACCGTTAGTTACATTATTTATTTGTTCAAGTTCTAAGCCTAAAATTTGTGCAGCTTGTTGAGGTGTAATTTGTTGCTGTTCTAAAATATCTGCAATAACCGAAGCTAATTTAACTTTGGCTAGTTTTTCTTCTGCATTAGCAAATCCTAAATCTTGAAATATGTTGCCAGAACTGATTGTATAATCTAACATAATCTTGATCTCATAATTGTCTAGTTTGTGAAATTTGGATTGCTGTTTGTAATCGCTGGTGAATTAAATCAATAGTTTGTTGAGGTGTTTTGATACCTTTGGGTGATTTTTTCTTAAAAGCATGGAGAATATACACGACATTATCTATTTTTATAGCATAAATAGTGCGGTATGTATCGGTTTGATAATTGTTGCGAATTTTAAATACTCCATTAAATCCCTTTAATGGTTTTATTTTAGGATGATTTTGATTGATTTGCACGCGATAGAGAATATACCCAATCTCATCAATTACATCTTCAGGAAATTCTAGAAGTTCTTCTTTGGCAGAGTTTACCCAGATAACTGTTTTGATTATATCATTAGTCATAATTTAGTTAATAAACTATGTTTCCTGTTTTATCTATTAAGTGTTCTTTGCCATTAATTGTTACTTTTGCGAGTCCTTCTCCAAAACTATAAGCAACATCAAACTGGTAGGGAATAACTACTAAACCGCTCGTATTGATATATCCCCATTTATCTCCCATTTCTACTTGCATCATTCCTTTTTCAAAATCATAATCCCGCCAGTAATTACGAAAAACACTATCAAACTCACAGGGAACAACTAGTTGACCTCTGGTGTTGATACAGCCGTATTTTTCATTCATTTCCACACTTGATATTCCTCCTTCAAAACTATAAGCATCATCAAACTGATAGGGAACAACTATCTGACCAGAACTATTAATATATCCCCATTTTTTGTCTATTTGGACTGGTGCTATTCCTTTTTGAAAACTATAAGCCCAATCAAATTGATAGTGTATAATTATCTGACCAGTAGTGTTAATATATCCCCATTTATTATTTAAGTTTACCCTTGCAATTCCTTCAGAAAACGAATCAGCATAATCAAATTGATAAGGAATAACTATCTGACCTGTGGTGTTGACATATCCCCATTTTGTGTTTATTTCAACTGGTGCTAGTCCGTCACTAAATGACCTGCCTATTCCTTCATCATCGTATGACCACTCAGACGGACACTGACAGGGAATAACTATCTGACCAGTAGTGTTAATATATCCGTACTTATCGTCTTTTCTCACCCATGCTAGTCCTTCAGAAAACCATCCAGCATAATCAAATTGACAGGGAATAACTATCTGACCAGTAGTGTTAATATATCCCCATTTATCTACCATTTTTACGGCTGCTAGTCCTTCAAAAAACCAATGAGAAAAATCATCAAATTGACAGGGAGTAACTAATTTACCTCCACAAACATATCCATATTTACCATTAAGTTTAACTGGAGCTAACTTAGGTATTAGTGATAATATTTGATTAGCTACAAAAACTTTATTTAATTGATCCAAAGCTTCCTTTGCATCTCGATAACGTTGTCGCCAATCATAACGCACCATTTTAGTGATAAATTGCTCTAATTTATCACTAACTTGAGCTAAATTACTCCAAATAATTTCTCCAGTATCCTCATCTTCTGATAACCTATTGAGAGGAAATGAAATTAAAGCCTCAATTGCTGTCATCCCCAAGGCATAAATATCACTACTCAATTTCGGCTTACCAAAACCCTGTTCTGGTGGCATATATCCATGAGTACCGACACCTACCGTTTTACTTGTTAAGCCTGATTTCATCGCAATAGTAGTATTAATTTGTTTGACTACTCCAAAATCAATCAATACTAATTTCCCATCTTTGCGTCGCATGATATTTTCAGGTTTAATATCTCTGTGAATCACCTTATTTTCATGAACATAAACCAATATTTCTAAAACATCTCTTAAAAATTGAATTACATCACCTTCACTCAACTTTTCACCTGGACTGATTTCTTGAGTTAAATCATATCCATCAATAAATTCTTGAATCAAATAAAAATCTTTATCTTCCTGAAAATAGCCGGACAATTTAGGAATTTGATCGTGATTTTGTCCTAATTTATATAATATTTGTGCTTCTTGTTCAAATAAACGGATAATTTCTGGGTCAATAATTGTTGGGTGCAGCTTTTTAACAACACAAATCGGTTTAGGAGTCACGGGAATATCTAAATCTTCTGCGAGGAAGGTTTCACCAAACCCACCTGCACCTAGTTGTTTAATAATCCTGTAACGTTGACGGAGAATATTACCAATCATAGAAAGATATTTTTATAACCCTGGTTATTAAATTCTAGCATGACTGAAAATGACCTTATAGCGGTATGTACTTAAATAAGGTAGATCATAGCCCCCTCCTCGCTTGCGGGGAGGGGGTTGGGGGTGGGGTTGTTTTGTTATATCTCACTCAACCCAGAATGACTCAATTATTAATATGGCCAAGTCCAATCGCGAATTTCTGGCATATCTTCACCGTGTTTCTGAATATATTGCTTATGTTCAATCAACTTATCTTGTAATTTTTGCTTCACATAAGCTGCTTTAGAACCTAATTTTGGTACACGGTCAATCACATCCATAACTAAATGGAATCTATCTAAATCATTCATTACCACCATATCAAAAGGTGTGGTTGTTGTTCCCTCTTCTTTATAACCACGCACATGAATATTATGGTGGTTAGGATGACGATAGGTGAGACGATGAATTAACCAAGGATAACCATGAAATGCAAAAATAATGGGTTTATCAGGAGTGAAAATTGTCTCAAAATCTTTACTACTTAAACCGTGAGGATGTTCACTTTGTGGCTGTAGTGTCATTAAATTCACAACATTCACAACCCGCACTTTTAAATCGGGGAAATTTTGCCGTAAAATATCCACAGCAGCTAAAGTTTCCAAAGTAGGAACATCTCCAGCACAAGCCATAACTACATCAGTTTCACTGTCTTGGTCATTACTTGCCCATTCCCAAATTCCTAAACCTTTGGTACAATGTTTAATTGCAGAATCCATGTTTAAATATTGTAATGCTGGTTGTTTACCTGCAACAATCACATTGACATAATTCCGACTCCTTAAACAATGGTCAGTTACTGACAGCAAAGTGTTAGCATCAGGTGGCAGATAAACACGAATGATTTCTGCTTTTTTGTTAATTACATGATCAATAAAACCAGGATCTTGGTGAGAGAAACCGTTATGATCTTGTCGCCAAACATGAGAAGTGAGAAGATAATTCAAAGATGCAATTGGTCTTCTCCAAGAAATATGATGAGTTGTTTTCAACCATTTGGCGTGTTGGTTGAACATCGAATCAATGATGTGAATAAAAGCTTCATAACAGGAGAATAAACCATGACGACCTGTTAACAAATATCCCTCTAACCATCCTTGACAATTGGTTTCGCTGAGGATTTCCATAACTCGACCGTCGGGTGATAAATGGTCATCTTCAGGGAGAGTTTCCGCATCCCAAGCGCGGTTTGTCACTTCAAATAAAGGATCTAAACGATTTGAGGCGGTTTCGTCGGGACCAAAAACGCGGAAGTTGCGGCTTTCGTCGTTCAGTTTCATAATGTCACGCAGAAACTTACCCGTTACCTTGGTAGCTTCAGCGTTCACTGTCCCTGGTTTGGCTACTTCTACAGCATAGTTGCTAAAATCAGGCATTTTCAAATCACGCAGCAAAATTCCGCCGTTTGCGTGGGGGTTGTCTCCCATACGACGCTGACCTTTGGGGGCTAGTTCTGCGAGTTCGGGAATCAGTTGACCGTTTTCATTAAACAGTTCTTCCGGTTTGTAACTTTTTAGCCAATCTTCCAGCAGTTGCAGATGTTCCGGTTTACCAGCTATATCACTAAAGGGGACTTGGTGCGATCGCCAATAATCCTCTGTTTTCTTCCCGTCCACTTCCTTGGGGCCAGTCCAACCTTTGGGAGTGCGTAAAACAATCATTGGCCATTGCGGTCGTTCTTTGAAACCATGTATCCGTGCTTCTCTTTGGATACTTTGAATTTCTGGAATGATTGTATCTAATGCTGCTGCCATTTTTTGGTGAACTTCCGCCGGGTCAGAACCTTCAACAAAGTAAGGTTTATAGCCATAGCCGATAAATAGGCTTTCTAACTCTGCATGAGGTATCCGTGCTAATACTGTGGGGTTAGCAATTTTATATCCATTCAAATGCAGAATTGGTAAAACTGCACCATCCGTAACCGGGTTGATAAATTTGTTAGAATGCCAGCTAGTCGCCAAAGGCCCAGTTTCCGCTTCTCCGTCACCGACAACCGCCGCAACTATCAAATCGGGGTTGTCAAATACCGCACCATAAGCGTGAACTAAAGCATAGCCTAATTCTCCCCCTTCATGGATAGAACCAGGGGTTTCTGGGGCGACGTGGCTGGGAATACCACCAGGAAAGGAGAATTGTTTGAATAGTTTTTGCATACCTTCAGCATCTTGGGAGATGTTAGGGTAATATTCGCTATAAGTTCCTTCTAAATACGTATTGGCAACAAGTCCGGGTCCACCATGTCCAGGGCCTGCTATGTAAATTGCGTTGAGGTCGTATTTTTTGATAACTCTGTTAAAGTGGGCGTAAATCAAATTTAACCCTGGAGTAGTTCCCCAATGTCCTAATAGTCTGGGTTTTATGTGTTCTTGTGTGAGGGGTTCTCTCAGTAAGGGATTGTCGAGAAGGTATATTTGTCCAACTGAGAGATAATTTGCAGCCCGCCAATAGGCGTTAATTTTTTGTAATTCTGTGTCTGTTAAGGGTTTTACTGGTGTTGTGGTCGTTAAAGTCATTTTCAACTCCAAAAAGGTATTTGCACCAATCAGTTTTATTCTAACTTTATGGTGAGGCAAGAGGCACTTATGCAAGAATAAAGAAGTTTTGAGTTATTTTACTTTTCTTTTCTTTACACAGATTGGTTTTATTGTGTTCCACTACTTAGGAAAAATTTAATAATTAACCTGAAAATATTGATTTTTTGGGGATTTTATGAGCTAAAATTTGAATGGTGGGATGATCTGTAATAGTAAATTCTCTAAATTACACATCTACATAACTTCAGCAAAAATGTCTCAATATCCTCAAAAATCACCTCAAATCCCCGAAATAATTGGACTAAAAGCACAACACTTTGCTGATTTAATCAGAGCCGCACAATTAATTTTTGATCCAACTGCGGGAGTTACTGGCAGAAATGTAAAAATTGATTGGGAAGATTTTGGTATTCCTCGCAATATAGAGGATAATCTGAGAATTATTGGTGAAGAGTTTCAATATGCTTCCCCTCATATTCCCGTTGATGTTATCTGGGGTAAGTTAAGCACAGAAGCTCGAATTTGGTTTCTGGAAAATAAAGATCAATTATGGCAATTTGAAGAAATTTTACCCGCACTTGATGAAGACTAGGTATTGCCAAAAATATTTTTTCCAAGTAGGATATATACATTTTGTATCCTACTTATTTACTAGAAAATCATCTGTATGAAAATTATAAATTCCCAAATTTTATTAATTTCTGTGTTTTCGATATTGAATGTTATCTCTTTGCCTTTCTATAAGTCTAGTATGGCTTTAGCAGCAAATAAAAAATATGATCAGTCAATTACTAATCAGCAAATAATTGTTAACAAAACTGAATTTGGAGTCAAGATAGTTAATTCAGAAGGGAAAGTTAATTTTTTTCCCACAACCACAGTTCCTTTAAAGGAAGGTGATGCTTATGGTTGGAAAATTACACTTGATAACTATCAAGGTAAAGTCAAATGGCGCGAGGTTTTAACTTTACCACAAGCTCCCGAAACTTGGACAACACAAGATAATAAAAATTTCTCTATATCAGCAGATGGAAAAACAGCAATTTCCCAGCGCACAGCCAAACCTGTTAATGGTGTAATTGAAAATTTTTGGATTATTTCTCCTGGAGATCCTTTAGGTAAACATCAAATAGAAGTTTATATTAATGAACAGTTAATTGGTACTTTTGTATTTGAAATAGTCCCATTCTAAAATTAAAGTTGTATGCTATGGCGGTTATCACGCTTGATGCAATACAATCGAGGGCGCAGACCCTGCGCCCCTACAGGCTTTACGATTTGCTGACTATATCTCACTCAACTGCATACCGCTATATACAAATTTTCAATAATTTATGATAGCTTGGTTGCCCAAAACTTCTTAATTCCTGCACAAGTGCCTCTTGCCTTACCATAAGGAAAATTTTCAACGCCAACCTACTTACATTTTTCTAGCTGATGTCAGTCGTGGTTTTGGCCAAGAAATTGCTAAATATTTGGCAGAATAAAAAATTCAAGTCCAGAATTTGAAGTTATTATTCACTTTTGCTGCAACTAATGAGAGTTTAATTGATTCCTGCCGAGCGTAAAACCATAGACATAATAGTTTTTTGAGAATTAGCTTCTGGACAGTTATCACCAGGACATCTTTGGATATAACTACCATCAGATTGTAAGTCCCAAGCAAGACGATTATCTGCCAGCATAATTCCTAAGATTTCTTGTAAATCTTTAGCAATTTCTTGGTCTTTGATAGGCGTAATTACTTCAACTCGGCGATCTAAATTGCGACGCATCCAATCAGCACTACCAATATATATTTCTTCTTGGTTATTGTTGTAGAAGTAATATATACGAGAGTGTTCTAAAAAGCGACCAATAATGCTGATAATACGAATATTGTCGCTAAGATTTGGCAATCCGGGACGCAAACAACATATCCCCCGAATAATGAGGTCAATTTGGACTCCAGCCCGAGAGGCTGCATATAACGCCGAAATTATCAGCGGATCAACTAGGGCGTTCATTTTAGCAACTATCCGACCAGAAAATCCATTTTGGACATTTTCAATTTCCCGCGTAATTAATTCCAGAAAGCGATCGCGCATATTCACAGGTGCTACCATAATTTCTCGATAGGATTTTTGTCGAGAATAGCCTGTTAAGAAATTAAACACGTCGGTTAAATCTGCACCCAATTCTTCCCGACAACTAAATAAGCCTAAATCTGTATAAAGTCGGGCGGTTTTCGGGTTATAGTTGCCCGTGCCAATATGGACATAGCGACGCATCCGGTCTTTTTCCCGTCGCACTACCAAAACAATTTTGCTGTGGGTTTTTAACCCCACTAAACCATAAACAACATGAACCCCAACTCTTTCTAAACGTCTAGCCCAGTAGATGTTATTCTCTTCATCAAACCGGGCTTTTAATTCTACCAACACCGAAACTTGTTTACCATTTTCCGCCGCCGCAATTAAAGCATTGACTATGGGTGAGTCCCCAGAAGTCCGGTAAAGAGTCATTTTAATCGCTAGGACATTGGGATCATGGGCGGCACTAGTAATAAAGCGCACCACTGAACCGGAGAAAGACTGATAAGGATGATGAACTAACAAATCTTTTTCTCGAATCACGGAAAAGAAGTCTTTTCCTTCTTCTGGTTCTAGAACATCAGCATCAACACAGGGTTCTCTGAGCCGTTGTAAGCGGGAAGGGACAACAGATTGACGGGGGAGATCTTTGAGTTCTGGTAATGGTAGTGCCAGAAAATACATTAAATCTCGCAGTCCTAAAAGACCATCAACTTCGTAAATATCGTTTTCCGTTAATCCTAAATCCTGTAACAGCCGAGAACGAACTGAGGCGGGGGTTTGGGAACGAATTTCTAACCTCACGGTATTTCCGCCCATGCGCCGTTTGCGAAGTTCCTGTTCAATAGCTAATAATAGATCATCAGCTTCGTCTTCTTCTAATTCTAGATCAGCATCACGGGTAATGCGGAAGGGGTGATATTCTTGGATAGTCATGCCGGGAAACAGAGATTCTAAGTTATGAGCGATCGCCTGTTCTAAAGGAATTCCTGTCCAGTTAGCAGTTTTACCATCTTCCTGAATTCCCAACTCTGGGGGTAAAGGCAAAAATCGTGGTAAAACTTGAGGGACTTTGACTCTAGCAAAAAACTCCTCTTCGGTATCAGGATTTTTTACCACTACTGCTAGATTTAAACTGAGATTAGAAATGTGGGGAAAGGGATGACTAGGATCAACAGCCAGGGGAGTTAAAACCGGAAAAACCTGTTCCTGAAAATAGTTATCTAAGTAACTTCGCTGTTTTTGATTCAGTTCTATGTAATCGAAAATATAGATTCCCTGTTCTACTAACAGTGGTCGTAGAACTTCCTCAAATT
>JANMGZ010000289.1:0-5821 GCA_031374905.1 Dolichospermum sp. OTE_70_metabat_362_sub | reverse complement strand
CCAAAAGTCGGTTTTTTCCACACCAATTTATCTAAATCACAACGCCGATACTCTGGCAAAATTGTGAAAAAATCCTCATACATTTCCAGCAAAGAACCAGGATTTTTCTCATTCACTTCATGATAGTGAAACAGATAAATTGTTAATTCTTCGCCAACTCCAGGAAATAACTCCCAAATCAATTGTCTTCCTCTGGAAATATCCCCATGACTGTAAAGAACATCTCCATATTCAGAATCCCATACCCCAGGTTCAAAGCCCTTTTCAATCACTGCTCCCACTGTTGGACACACACTATCAAAAGCCCTACCACCATTTAATTGCCAAGCAATTGGTGAAGCTGTTCCCATGGCATCTATCAATAAACGTCCACTCACTTGCTGTTCATTACCAGTGGGCAAATGTTTAACATTAATGCTAACTTGTGTAGAACTAATATTGACTTGAGAAAACTCCGTTTCATCCCAAATATCACCACCAGCAGCTTTAAGTTTTTGTCCACACAATGTCAGTAACTTTTCTGCATCTAAAGCTATATTGAGGACTGTGGGAGTGTGCAGAACAGGCGATTTTAATTTGCCAGGATTATTACCATCAAAAAACTTATTAAAACCGTCTTTATACTCTCTGGAAATAATTGCTTCTAGTTCATCATTTGTCAATAAATCCAAACTTATTAAACTTTGGATTTCATCCCGAGAAATATTCCATTCCCGATTCATTTTGCCAAAAGATAATCTTTCCACCAACAGCACCTTATAACCCAATTTAGCCATAACTGCGGCATGAATTGACCCCAAAGCGCCCCCAATGTAAATAAGGTCATATTCAGGAATAGAAGCAGCAGACAGAGCCGATGATATTTCCTGACTATTCCCTTGATAAAATACTACTTGACGTGGCTTTTGGGGATTTCTCACCCCTTCTCGCCACCTTTGCTCCCACCAGTAAGCTCGATTGAGGTGATATTCCCCATTAGGCATTTTCTGAAAATACTTGACAGTTAGGGGATAATAAGATTCTAGCTCTGCGAAAATTGATTTTTGGGCATCAATTACAGGTGGTTCTGGGTAGCAATTGGGAAAGCGGCTTCTAATTTCCTGTGTCAGATATTGGAGAATCCGTCTCTCCTGGGGAAAAGGTTGATCTCCCCAACGGAATACTTTTAGGTAAGTTGTCCGCTGCACCGACCACACAAATACAGACAGTTCTCCGCCATTAGAAGTGGTATTTTTAACCGCGCTTCTCAACAGAAAGCCATCTGGGGTGATTAATTTTTGCCCATTTTCGACCATAAAATCTGTTTGTAGCCATTTGCTTACGGATACTGTATCCGGTGTAGGAATTTCTAAATACAGAAGTTCTTGCATATTGTTCTCATTATCTCCTATTAATCTACTCACTTAGACAGATTTAAAAAAGGCAGAAACTAGGTTAGACTCTGCGCTAATTAGCTTCATAAAGATTCCATAAAGAATTTTAATGATTTATCAAGTTTATTGTTCATGTTCTAAATTTTGTAAACATAAGCCATGAATTATCCTATCCCAGACAGTCCCCAAGAAATATCTGCACTCCGAAAACAGCCAGTTGATGAAGAATTAGTGGCTGCGGTAATCGCTGGTGTAGTTAAAGTTGTTCGCGCTCAGGGTCAGTCTTTAGATCAATTAACTACCCAAGTATTAGCCGATGATCAAATGTTAGATAGACAACAAAGGCGCTGGTTAAGTCAGTTGGTGGCTCAAGCATGGGAAAATTTTCCCTAATCCTCATTTTGACATACTGGACATACTGGACATACAAGAATGTAGGCGACAAAAAACTTCGACCCATCCCTGTCCACCACCCAAACCTCCTAAACCTAAGAGAAACCATCCTCCTTCGTAACCAAATGCTACAGGGAGATGTCCTTTGAGGTGTTCATTACTCGCTGTATTATCAAAAGTAAGATTTTTGTAATACAACCACCTGCCTTCTTGTCTCCATCCTACTGTGTCACCAAAAGACTGCCAAATTTTATCTTCGTATTTTTTTGTTCCACCCAAACTTTGATAAATCTTTTTCTGGACTGAAAAACCAAATCGCCCTTTACTGGATTTTACCCACAAATTATCAATAGTACATAAGTCTTCACAAGGAAAATTATTAATACTCCTAGTATCTAAATAACCTTCTTTTTCCCGTTTTGCGATCGCTAACAATACTCGTGCAGTTTCTTCATCTGCTTCTTTCCATTTTCGGGTTGCGAGTAAGTTATATAATTTTTTGTAGTCCATACCTACAGATGATCTTAATTGTATTTCTGAATTTATGGCTTGAGGTATTTGACTTATAGTTGGAGGTAGAGAAAGATTTTTATTTTGTGTTTCTTGTGAAGTGGTACGAGTATAATTAACAAGAGGTGTATTAACAAAAGCTGGAACAACCAAACCCAACATTTCCCGAAATTCTCTGATTGTTTGGGGACGATTTACTGGCTCTAATTCCATGCCTTTAAGAATAGCAGCATTTGTCTGATGACTAATATTTTGATTATATTTTTGTGGTGGTGATAAAGTCACATCATCTTCAGAGCGATAATGGGAAGGAATGGGAACTCTCACTGTTAGCAAGGTATACAACGTTGCTGCTAAAGCATAGACATCTGTATAATAACCGAAATCTCCTCGCCGTTCATACTGTTCTATGGGTGCATAACCTTCGGTTTTACTCGCAGTCATAGTTCTAATTTTACCTAGTTGAAATTCCCGCGCTAACCCAAAATCAATTAATACAGCTTCTTTGGTTTTTTCTCGCAAAATAATATTACTAGGTTTAACATCCCGATGTAAAAGTCGCCGTTCATGAACACATTCTAATGCTTGTCCGATTTGGTCAATATAGCGCAATGCTTCTACTTCTGATAAAAACCCATTTTCAGTAAAATAATTTTCAACATATCTTTCTAAATTATCCCCGTCAATATGTTCCATGACAATAGCCCAAAGTCCATCCTCTAAAAAAGTATCATAAACTTGAACAATATGGGGATGATAGCATTTTGCTAGATCTAATGCTTCTCTACGAAACTTTTTTTGTCTTTCTGCAAAGTCTGGTTTCTGTTGTTGTTCGCGGTTGAGAGTTTTAATAACTACAAGTCTTTTTTCTTCCGTATCTTCCGCCCGATAGGTTTCACCAAAGCCACCTCCACCGATGACTTTTTGGATAATGTACTGTCCATTTTGGAGTTGGGTGTTACGTGTCCAGACTTGCATGGTGATTTTAAGAACGATTTTTTTTACAGTATATATCATTAAACTCAGATTTCCCACTGTAAAATGCCATACATTAGCATTTTTGAAACTATCATGAATAATTACCTAGCTAATTCAGTATTAATACTTAATTTTTAGCGATTTCTACAGAGCGCTATCTCTATTCCTTCTGTCCCCTAGGGGATAAGCTATCGTTTCACATTTAGATATAATATAGCAATCCTAAATTAGTGATAAACAACAAGATCCCCGACTTCTCTAAGAAGTCGGGAATCTGACTCTTGCAATATTCGTAAATCAAATAGAATTGCTATATATGGCGGGAATATGATTAAATTAATAGGACAAGTGCGATTCGTTGTTAGCTGAATCACGGTATTCAGTCCGTACATAAGCTAACCAACCCAACTCTAGTAATAGAGAAAAGGTTGAACTCTCGGACTGATATGGGTGCAAGTCCCATCTACCAGACTCAGGTATGACTCCCTATCTGCCTACGATGACCCGACTCGGTTTCGGGAGGTCGAAGCTAGGAACAGGACGCAATCAGACATCCGTTGTGAGGTGACACTGGCGTTAACGGGGAGTTCCCACGGTGAAACAGAGCCTAGAAAAGCAACCCAATTAAAAGCAGGACACAACATCAAAAACCTGACTTCACTGGAGTTTAATTCCCGCCGCATCTTTGACCGATAGCGGCAAGAGTCTAGGGAATTCAGTGGTTGAATTGGCTACACCTATCGGAACTAACAATCTAACCAAGGGAACGAATAAAAACGGGTTGAGGGTCTAAGGGCGGTCGAACCCTATAAGTAGGCTGGACGAGCAGCGGAACTCCTTCAATTCGGGTAGGACAGACCGTAATTGGTCTGAGGTGTTCAGAATACACAAATTGGAGCAGAGCATGATTGGACACAGAGATAACTCTAGTGAATCTTGGAAGAAGTTACCTTGGAAGAAATTCCGCCGCAGCTTATTCCGCCTACAAAAACGAGTGTACAAAGCGGTTCAAGTTGGAGACAAGCGTAAAGCTAAGTCCCTACAAAAGCTGATTCTGAAATCTACCGCAGCAAGATTACTGGCTATCCGTCAAGTATCACAGCTAAACGCCGGGAAAAAGACAGCAGGAATTGACGGCAAAAAGTCCCTTAACTTTAAGGAACGCTTTGAGCTTAATGAACTGTTAAAGGCATCCGTTAACAACTGGAAACACCAGGGGTTAAGAGAAATACCCATCCCCAAAAAGGATGGTACTACCAGGATTCTGAAAATCCCCACTATTGCTGATAGGGCTTACCAATGCCTTATCAAATACGCATTAGAACCAGCGCACGAGGCAACCTTCCACGCTAGGAGTTACGGGTTTAGGACAGGACGCTCGGCGCACGACGCTCAGAAAATCCTGTTTCTTAACTTACGGTCAATCAGCAATGGAATAGATAAACGAGTTATAGAACTCGATATCGAAAAATGCTTTGACAGGATAAACCACACTGCCATAATGGATAGACTCATCGCTCCTTATAGCATAAGACAGGGAATCTTTCGCTGTCTCAAAGCCGGAGTCAATCCAGAGTTTCCCGAACAAGGAACACCCCAAGGTGGAGTGGTAAGTCCACTATTAGCTAACATCGCCTTAAATGGGATTGAAAGTATTCACAGATATCACAGGATATCTAGCTACAGAATTACAGACAAGACCTCAAGGGAACATATTATTGAGCCAACAATCCGGTACGCGGATGACATGGTGATAATACTCAGACCCCAAGACGATGCGACCGAAATACTTGACAAAATCAGCCAGTTTTTAGCAGAGCGGGGAATGAAAGTCAGTGAGAAAAAGACAAAGCTAACCGCCGCGACAGATGGATTTGATTTCCTGGGCTGGCATTTCAAAGTCCAGAAAAACGGAAAATTCAAAAGCGTTCCATCAGTGGACAACTTTAAGTCTTTTCGCAAGAAAGTAAAACACATCGTCAACAACTCGAATTATGGTGCTACCACAAAGGCTGAGAAATTAGCCCCTGTAGTTAGAGGTTGGAGGAATTACCACCGCTTCTGCAAGATGGACGGGTCAAGAAACTCGTTATTCCACATCCAAAACAGAGCATTTAGGGTATTCAACAAGGAAACTAAGCAAAACCGCTACTCTAGCAAGAAATTACTAGATAAAGCGTTCCCCTCAGTTCCCTACTCCGAAAACAAACATATCATGGTCAAAGGTGAGAAATCACCCTACGACGGAGATTTAACTTACTGGAGCGAACGCAATAGCAAGTTATACGACGATAATACCTCTAAAGCCCTCAAACGGCAAAACCATAAATGTGGTCATTGTGGGTTAAAAATGCTCAATGATGAGAAGGTACATTTACATCACGTTGATGCCAATCATAACAATTGGAAACCAAAAAACCTTCTAGCAATTCATGAAAGCTGCCACGATTATATTCACATGAGCAAAAGCGAAAGCTAAGAACGTCGGAAGCTGGGTGCAGTGAAAACTGCACGCCCAGATTTAACAGAGAGGGGCGCGGGATAATACCCGCCCTCGACTCTACCAA
>JANMGZ010000282.1:0-3635 GCA_031374905.1 Dolichospermum sp. OTE_70_metabat_362_sub | reverse complement strand
TTGGAGATTTTTGGAAGAACAACAGATTTTATCCATAGAAATCAACCAATGGGATGTAGAGAAACTCTATGCCTCAGTCATGGGAATGCTAGGAATTGAGTATGGAATTTTGTTTTATCGTTCCGAAGATTCCCTAAAGCGGTTTCGGGCTGCTGTTTTAGCTGATGAAGATGAACTTCAGCAAGATTTAGAAGAAGCCTTTCTCAAACAAGATTGTTTATTTCTCACCTTTGACTCATTGCCCGAAAACCAAGATGATGATGATCTGGGGAATTTGGCACAAATGCCACTTTCAGAAATTCAACCTACCTTTGGTAATATTCATCCCCTCGAAGGATTACGTTCCGTTTTATATGAAGAAGAAGCACTACTAACTTTTGTCGCTGTAGAAAGTTTATTGCGGTTTCTGCGTGACAATCATCGGCAATTATATGAAGAAGATTTTCTCAGCCTCAGTCAACGTTATCGAATTTCCTTACCAGAAACCGACAAAAGGCGTAAATCTTTAACTGTCACCGTTTCTACCATGCCAGAATTGACAGCAGAATTAGAAGAAATGGCTGGCTTTGATCTCGATGACGAAGATGATGAAGATGAAGATGATTCCATATTTGAAGCCCTTAGAGACGACTTAATCCCGGAAGATGCTTTCATGAGTTTGGGTGTATTAACCTGGGAAACGTTAAATTACCTGCGTCAAGCACCTAATTATCAAACAGCAGGGGAATTTGAACCAGTGGGGGACGGTTTACCTGTAATTGTCATTCAAACTTCCCGTCCTAAAGCTAAGGGAATTATTGAAAATATTCAAGCCGCTGGAGGATTAAACGCTATCTGTTTTCACGCCGTAACTGATCCTGTGGATGATGATCTCTATGACTTAGGTTTATTACAAACACATAATAGTGAATTATTTTTGTTTGGGCAATTTTTAGATGATGATCCAGTTCATATTGAAGCCAAGAGGAAATGGCATCAGCGTTGTCAAAATACCAAAGGCTATTGCGGTTTAATTATTGCCAAAGGATTGACGGGCGCTTCTCGTGGTAATCCCCAATTACAAGATATGATGGCTCTATTAGAAGCTCATGTGCTTTCGTCGGCAGAATTAAATTTGGAAACAGTTGACTAAAGAAATAGATATACCTAAAATTTATAAATTAAATTAAATTACAGGATATCTAATACAAATTTTATCTGAGGCTGCACAGAATCATAAAATCCATAAATTGATCCGTCCTTATCTGCGGTTAATAATTCGGGAGATCTTATTCTATAAAGCTTCATCTTAAATTGGTATAAAATCTAAATCTACACATTGATAGGTCGAATCAATGGTACTCAGGTTGAAATCACCAGGAGTTTCCTGTGTTCAAGCAAAGTTATCGCCAAATTTATTTGGGCAAATAGTTGACAAACTAAAAATTTTAAATAAAATTGGTGTTTTTGTTACATTCTTAATCTCGACTAAATTTCATAGTATCATTTTTGTTTTGAATGACCAGATTTTCTAAATCAAGCTAATATACAGCAAAGTGCATGATAATGACAAATAAAAAATGGGCGGTTAAACGCATAACAGTTAATCTAGCAACACAAGAAGCGGAAAAGCTAGAAAAGTATTGTCAACAGACAGGTAGACCGGCTACAGATGTTATTCGGGAACTGATTAGAAGTTTACCTCAAGGGGAAGAGGTGACAGGTAATTGACAATTCCCAGCAAATTCCCGCATCAATTCAGTTACAATTTGTAAAGAAACTGAACAAGGAACGAGGGAATGCGCGTTGCAATTGTGGGTGCGGGATTAGCTGGGTTAGCAACTGCTGTAGACTTAGTAGATGCGGGTTGTGAGGTAGAAATTTTCGAGTCTCGTCCGTTTGTGGGTGGTAAAGTTAGCAGTTGGGTAGATGGTGACGGTAACCATATTGAAATGGGGCTGCACGTCTTTTTCGGCTGCTACTACAATCTATTTGAATTAATGGAGAAAGTGGGGGCTGGTGATAATTTACGCCTCAAGGAACATAGCCATACTTTTATCAATAAAGGTGGACAAACCGGGGCGTTAGATTTTCGCTTTTTCACAGGTGCGCCTTTTAATGGATTAAAGGCGTTTTTCACTACTTCTCAACTTTCGTTACGGGATAAATTCCAAAATGCGATCGCTCTGGGGACTAGCCCAATAGTTCAAGGTTTGGTAGACTTTGATGGGGCAATGAAAACTATTCGCAAATTAGATAAAATCAGTTTTTCCGACTGGTTCTATAGTCATGGAGGCAGTAAAGGTAGTATTAAACGTCTCTGGAATCCGATTGCTTACGCCCTAGGATTTATAGATTGTGATCATATTTCCGCCCGGTGTATGTTGACAATTTTCCAGTTTTTTGCTGTCAGAACAGAAGCTTCAATTCTGCGAATGCTGGAAGGTTCACCTCACGAATATTTACACAAACCTATTGTTAAGTATTTAGAAGACAGAGGCACAAAAATATACACCCGTCGCCAAGTCCGCGAAATTCAGTTTGCTGAATCTGCCGACGAAACTCACGTTACTGGTATGTTAGTTGCTCAAGGTGATACAGAAGCAGTAATTACCGCTGACGCTTATCTTTGTGCTTGTGATGTTCCGGGAATTCAGCGAGTTTTACCCCAACCTTGGCGGAAATGGCCAGAATTTGATAACATTTATAAATTAGATGCCGTCCCAGTCGCTACAGTGCAGCTAAGGTTTGATGGTTGGGTGACAGAACTGCAAGATGAGGAGAAACGCAAACAGCTAAATCATGCGGTGGGCATAGATAATTTGTTATATACCGCTGATGCTGATTTTTCCTGTTTTGCGGATTTAGCCTTAACTAGTCCCGCAGATTATTATCGTCCTGGGGAGGGTTCATTGTTGCAACTGGTATTGACACCGGGTGATCCTTTTATTAAACAAGGTAATGAAGAAATTGCTCACCACGTCCTTAAACAAGTGCATGAACTGTTCCCTTCGTCAAGAGATTTAAACATGACTTGGTACAGCGTCGTCAAACTGGCTCAATCTTTGTATAGGGAAGCACCAGGAATGGATGCGTACCGACCTGATCAAAAAACACCTATCCCTAACTTTTTCCTAGCTGGAAGTTACACTCAACAAGATTATATTGACAGCATGGAAGGAGCAACGGAATCTGGAAAACGTGCAGCTAAAGTAATTCTAGAAAAATTAGGTGACAGTTGACAGTTGACAGGGAATAGGTGATGGGTAATAGGTAATAGGTAAAAAACGACCAATGACTAATGACCAATGACCAATGACTAATAACTAATATGACTGACTGGTTAGAACATAGCGTACAGGTAGAAGTAGAAGTTCCTATAGATTTAGTATGGGGATTGTGGTCTGATTTAGAGCAAATGCCTAAATGGATGAAATGGATTGATTCAGTTAAAATTTCTGAAGATAACCCAGAAATTTCTCAGTTTCCACAGAGAAATTTCTGGGTTATCTTCCGAAATTTTGACTGAATCAATCCATTTCATCCATTTAGGCATTTGCTCTAAATCAGACCACAATCCCCATACTAGTTCTATAGGAACTTCCACTTCTACCTGTACGCTATGTTCTAACCAGTCAGTCATAGGATTTTAGTTA
>JANMGZ010000237.1:0-9114 GCA_031374905.1 Dolichospermum sp. OTE_70_metabat_362_sub | reverse complement strand
TATAGACAATTATTAGTCATCAAAAGACAACTTTTGCTATTAGACTGGGAATTCATTCCCAGTCGGGCTATGGGTTTTACGTTAAGTTGACACTTATGAGCAATACTAAACCCCTACAATAGCTACTATTTTAATATAAAAAAAGCCCCATATAATTATACAGAGGCTTAAAAAAGATATTTATTCTTAATAGATATTTGACTACATAGACAGATAAGGATCTATATTACCAACTTCAAATTCACAGGCTCTAGAAACCACATCAGGAGGTAATTTATCGAAACTGATTAATGGTAAATAATCAGGATTATCTATGAGTTCCTGCGCTAATAAATATCCAGCAATTGTCCAAGTTTGATATTTCCGCGCTTGTTTACCAATTAATCTCCCCTTTTTACCATCGTAATATTCTGGCCATTCATCTTCACTCAGTCTAGATTTAGCAATTTCAATGGCTTTTTCTGCTAACTCTGGTTTTTTGGTTTTCACTGCTGCTGCTGCTAACATCCACATTAAAACAGGCCAACTTCCTGCATTATGATATGACCAAGGGATGTTTTTAGGATCACATCCTGTCACAACTCGATATTCTTCACCTTGTAAAGCCGGATAACAGATTTTAATAGGCATATCTCCTACTAAATCATCCCATCTTTTTTCGATCAAATTCATAATTGCTTGAGACTGTTCTTCCGTAGAAAGATCGGAAATCACAGCCATTAAATTTCCGAGAGTAAAGAACCGAGTATCCATTTGTGATGGTCCGACATTTCCCGCAAAATAACCACCTTTTTTAGGCAGCCATTTATCTAACTCATAATAAGGTAAAGAATCTGCATAAATATTGAAAAGATTGACCGCAGTTTTCCCGTATTCTTCACCTTTAAAACGGTAAATTGCATTCAGACGATTAATATCTATCCAATAATGCTGACGAATATGCCCACATAATAAAGGTAAGCGGTTATCAATTGCTTCGACAATATCTTCATTACCTTTACAAATTAGTAATTCTCGCGCTGCCCGTAAAGCTGCAAAAAATAGAACTTGAATTTCTAGAGGATGTCCATAAATACCCATGCGTCTATCTATCATACACGCGCCATCTGGAACTAATAGCGTGGGGTACATATCAAAACGATTTGCCAAACAGATATCCATAATTAACCTAATTCCTGTTTGGAATTCAGGTTGAGAAGGGAGGGAATAATCATTTGTAGCGACTGCATAAGCACGTAATAAAATCAGCCACCATAAACAAGAATCAACAGGTGTTACTCTAGCGATCGCGTGTTCACCAAAATCAGCTTCTAAAAATTCTTCCCCATTAGCAGAAACAACTTTGAAACTGGCTGGAATTAAACCTCTACCGGGTTTATAAGCATCTAAGGCCTTTTCTTTAGGCTGTAACTTTAATGTTTCTTCTAGGAAATTTTTAACAATGTCTGTTCTGCCTTTAATCAAAAAAATTAACGCTGAAGAAACAAAATCTCGGATAAAACATTGGTCATAATTTAGGGCTTCGACAGATGAATCATAAGCGGCTACAGTCCCGACAGGCTGACCTTTGTAGTAGAGAATTGAATTCTCTAATGCAAGCCATGCTTCATTTTCTATATTCTTACTTGTCTCTAATTTATTTAGTTGCATTACCAGACTAACTCCATTTAGATAGTAGATTTGTTGGGAGTAGATGCACCTTTAATTATTCTTTATGGCCTTTTTATCATAACTTTGAAATAGCAAATATCAATCCAGTCAAAATACTAAAATTCGGTCAACATCAAAATTTAACTGCGTCATATTCGGCAGTTTTTTCAATTCCTGAAAATACACCTTATTTTCTGTGTGAAATCACATGAATAGAGTATATCTACTTAATTAGAAATTGGCTATTGAGATGACAAAATATATTATTCCCCTACAACTTAACAATTTATAACGTTTTTTCCAAATATGCAATATAAACAATTAAAAAATTTTGAGGGATTAATACTGATGAAGCGATATATATTTTACAAGCCGTTCATAAGCTGAAACTTTTGATATGCTTGATTCACTGCTTGCATGGCAGTTTTAGCACTGACAGAACTGTTAATATCAGGATGATATAATTTGGCTAATCTCAAGTAGGCAAGTTTGACATCTTTGGGGTGAGTTTGCGGTTCTATGCCTAAAATTTCCCACCATTCCCCAGTTAAGGGTAAATTATCACTGCTGTGAACCTGTCGCCAAATCTTGAGAGTTCCACCTTTACCACCACTAATTAATATTTTACCATTTGGACTGAAAGCGAGGGGACTAAACCCAGAAATAGTTTCTAATAATTCCCCAGTTTGGAGATTCCAAAGTTTGATAATTCCATCTTGACTACTACTAGCAAGAGTTTTACAATCAGGGTGAATGGCAATAGCAGAAATAGCCGTTGAGTGTTTCTGTAAAGTGTAGCGTAATTCCCCTGTATGGAGATTCCAGAATTTAATTGTACTATCTCCACTGCCACTAATCAGGGTTTGATGATCAGGAGTAATTGCTAATGTATTTACTGCTGCTAAATGCTGATTAATAATATAACGGGTTGCACCAGTTTGTAAATTCCAAATTCTGATAGTTTTATCAGCACTACCACTAACAAGGGTTGTAGAATCAGGACTAATAGCAATAGCTAAAACTGCATCCGTATGTCCATTTAAAGTATGTTTAATTGTTCCTGTATAGCTTCCCCAGATTCTAATAGTTTTATCCGTACTACCACTAACAATAATATTACCATGAGGACTATAAATAAGTGCATTGACAAAACCGTTATGACTATAGGGAGAAGTTAAATAAGAGAATGTGCGATTATATTTTTTTGTCTCCAATTGCCAACTGCTGATTTTTCGATCTACACTACCACTAATTACCTGTTTTCCGTCGGGACTAATAGCTACAGATAAGACAGCTTCAGCTTGTCCAGAAAAAGTATAAAGCAATTTTCCAGTTTGCAAATTCCATAAATTAACTTGTCTGTCATTGCTACCACTAACTAAGGTTTTGTTGTCAGGATGAATAGCAACACTATTCACGGTGGCTGTGTGTCCTTTGAGAGTTTTTACACATTGCCAAATTTCCGTTATTTGAGGAGTTATATTTAATATTTTTGGTTCGACTTCTGGTTTGAATTGAGGAGATTTACCTTTTGTTTTGGACTTTAATTGTTTTAATTCTTCCTCAACTTCTAAAGCTGTAAATTTGGCATTTAGATCATCACCAGATAATTCTAATAATGCTTCAAGATAATAATCATTTTGTAAAACTTTTGTTTCCATGCGTTCAAAAACCTGCATGGGAGTTTCTTTAAATTCCGAATCATCTAATAATTTAGCCACACCATAAGCAGCAAGTCCTAAAACTGCACCAATTCCCGCCATTGGTACTGTACCAATCCCAAAAGCTAAACCAATTTTAGGGGCAACAAATCCTATTCCAGCAATAACATTAGAAACGCCAACACCACCCACAGCACCTATACTAATTGCACCACAAGCTAATATATCCCCTTCCGTGATTCCTTTGAAAGCACCATAAGCAGCAGCACCAACAACGCCACCCGCAGCGGTTACAGAAGCAGCACCTATTCCCACACCACCAAAGCTTCCAGCTATTCCGATACCTCCCACCGTAGAGGAGATACCCGCACCTGTTAGCGTTCCGGTGGTGATGAATGCTGCACCTGTTTGGGATGTTGGTTTCATGGCTTACGAGTATTAAATTGAATATGTTTGTAAGTTTATTTGCGGTGTAAAACTTTTTTGTAAATTACGGTTTCACGATTAAATATAGCACTAAAAAATAATTATCTGTATGGTTTTGTTAAAGTACAAAACTAAATATATTGTCAACAATAAAAAATAAAAGCACTGGATATAACCAGCGCTTTTATGAGGTAATCAATACGAATTGTCAGTAATTTAAGAACTAGATTTTTTTAACTTTTGTTTTTTACGGCGTTTTTCTGCAATGGCTACACCATGTTCTACTGGATAACCAACTACAGGAATTACTTGATATTTTCTGTCTTCTTCTAAACTTTTCAGTTCTGTGTAATCAACCCAGTGAATACAATCAACAGGACAGGTATCTATTGCTTCTTGAATTATCTCTTCTGAGTCTCCATCTTGACGGATGACACGCGATCGCCCATAATCTTCCTCAATAAAGAAAGTATTCCGGGCAACGTGGGCGCAATGTTTACAGCCAATACAGGTAATTTCATCAACATAAACGCCTTTTTGCCGCACTAGTCCGCCTAATTCCGGTTCTAAACCAGAACGTTCCGACAAATCTCTTAAAAAACTCCCCAATTCTGGTTCTAACCCGGAACGGTTATCTTCTTCTTCTTTTAGCGACGGCGGCAAATTAGACATTACGCACTCCAGCGTTGTACTACTAGGCGAATAGAACCATCTTCACATTCTTTTTGTTCGGCTACCTGAAAGCCAACTTTAGTAGTTTCTTTAACTACTGTTTGATAAGCATAACGTTGAGTTAGTTGACGAATAAACCCATCCACAGATAGATTTTGTTGCCAATATTGTAAATCTGCAACCAATTCGTATTCTTGACCATTCCATCTAAAACCGATATCATAGCCGTTTTGCTGCTCAATTGTTACTTCGGCAGCATGAGTTTGACCACGATAACCGCGCACCTCACAAGGTCCAGGTTTCCAGTCTATTCCTAAGTCGGAAAGGGCATCTTTTAAGGATTCCAGATTACGGATTTGTGTCTTAATTTGGCTAAAGTGTGACATAGTGGTATGTAATCAATGAAAGTTAACTAGTTGGAAAACTTACCATTCGCTGTGGGCGGCTTGCGTATTCGCTACATTAATTTGTTGCGGATTAGTGGCGAAAAATTCTGAGGTTGGTTCATTACTTAACACTCTTCCTAGCTGGGCTTCTATGGCTGCCGTCACCTCAGTACAAGATGCACCGATAATACCGGTGACTTTTTCTTGGACTCGACCATCTGGATAAATAATGAATTCTAATGTTTCCATACTCAAAAAAGCCAACCTATATAGTTATAGTGTGTTTGAACTTTGGTGTTTTACCAGACTTGCTCAAAACTTAATGGTAGGAACTTAGATAAAAATTCACAGCTTCTCTCATAATGTTCCACATTTAAGCATAATATATTGCCTAGTCTTTACAAAATTTATTATTTTGATTTGTATTTACGCTCATTAACTATAAGTTTCTCCTAACCTGATCAATTAGTCAAGTTGAAGACTGCCAAAGACCAAAAACCTGATTAAACAACGCTTGTAGACAAAATCGTTGATCAGCATTGTCAAAAAATCTCCGTCAACTCGTACCCATGAATGCGCTCATGGATGCCGTTTGCATAGAAATACAAATGCAGCTATAAATGTTCTTAATCTAGCCAAAAACAAGGGAGGACATCCCCCAGTTAACGCTAATCAACTAGCAACCTGTACACTACTTGGTGAAAACCACAGCAGAGTAGCTAGGATACAATTAGAATCCCCGTTCTCAAGAGGCTGGGAGTGTCAACTATTACCAATTTTAACTAAAAAATATGAGATTTAGAGATTGGGCAACTAGAGTAATACTGATTTTTTTGATGTTAGCTACCCTACTTTTGGCTGTATTTGTATTTATTGGGGGTGCGAGACAGCAACACAATCAAACAATTGCATCAACTTCAGACTCTAAGGATTGGAGTCAATATCCATCAGCACAATTGCAGTCAGCAATAACTCAACCAGAAAAAAAGCGAAATTTAATACCGTCTCCTCCCAAGGTTAAGAAAATTAATCCTGTATATGTAACTACTAAAGCTTTTGCTAATTATCAACCTAATCTTGCTCAGGCTAAAGTTGATCCTAGCAATTATGGCGATCGCTATACCGCAGATTTTAATGGTGTCCCTTTTAATAATCAGCCAATTATTGTCCTCCATGAAACAACAAATTCTACTTCTAGCGCCATTAATTTTTTTCAAACACCTCATGATGATGAAGCTGTTCAAGCCAGTTATCACGCCATAATTGCTTTAGAGGGACAAGTTATTTATTTAGTACCTCCAGAAAAACGCGCTTTTGGTGCTAGTAATTCTATTTTTAAAGGTGCTAATGGTGTAGAAACTGTGCAAACTAATCCTAATTTACCACCATCTGTGAATAATTTTGCTTATCATGTATCCCTAGAAACCCCGACCGATGCTTGGGGAAAAAATAATATTCAGGAACATTCAGGCTATACAGAAGCTCAATATAATTCTTTAGCTTGGTTAATTGCTCAAAGTCAAGTTCCAGATGAGAGAATTACTACTCATCGTGCGGTAGATGTGGGGAATGGGAAAGTTGATCCTTTAAGTTTTGATGGTGATAAATTTTTCAAGAAATTACATTCTTTTCGCCATTTAAAAACTTTGAATTAGGGCTTTAGGGGCAACAGCCCTCAGCTTGCTTTCCTGAATAGAAAACAATCACAGGGCTGTTACCCCTACATACTTCTGAGAAAAATAACGACAATTTCTAACGCCAACTACTTACTCAACCGTAATCAATTCAGTGCTACCCTTTGTCCGTTTCCGGGTTAAGGTGTTGTAAACCATGATGCCAATAGCTTTAATCAAATTACCTTCTAACTCTTGGAACATCTTCATGTTTACGCCAAAAGCGGCATTTGCTTCTTCCACAATGCGATCGCCTGTAATATCATCAATAGCCATAGCATCTAAATTGGCTCGGTACTGGGCTTTAAATGCCTTCTCATCAGTAATCTCTGCAAACTCATAAAAAGCAGTTCCTTCACCTTCACCCAGTTTCATTGCGGTTTGGGCAATACCTTTGAGGATTTGTCCACCTGACAAATCACCTAGATAACGAGTATAGGAATGAGCAATTAATAATTCGGGTTCAGTTGCCGAAATTTCCCGAATCCGATTTACATAAGCCGCACCCGCAGGAGATAATTTAATTTGCTCACGCCAGTTATAACCGAAATAGTAAGTTAGATCTTGCTCTAAGGTATGCTTGCGGTTAAGTTGGGGAAAATAAATTTTACTCAAAATTGGGTGATATTTGTGTTTTTCCATCTCCTCTTCCATAGCCGAGTAAATGAAGTAAAAGTTAGCAACCAACTTGCGGTAGGAGTTTTTTTCCACAACTCCCTTTAAAAAGCACTTGACAAAACCCACATTTTCTGCCATTGTATGTGCTTTCTTCGTACCTACACGTAATTTACTTGCTAAATTGCTGCTCATATTAAAATTCTCAACTGTAAAAAAATTAACTGTGGGAGTTTTTTGTCCATAATGGTGAAAAAAACCCATTAGAACGTAAGATTAAAACTATTTGATGAGAATTTATATTAAAAATAATTAAGCAATGAGTTAGTTTGACGTTTCCGCAACGTCAAGAATGATTGAAGAAAGTGCTATTCTCCTGTGTGATTGTGTGGAGTTTTTAAGTTTATGGTTTCATCAGTGACTCGGACTCAAGGGTATATTTCGGAAAATAAAAATAGTTGGATGTTAAATTCCGTACCACTGCCCATCAGTGATTTATTCGGTACAGATGGCATTCGTGGTAAGGTGGGAGACTTACTAAATGCACCTTTAGCCTTACAAGTAGGTTTTTGGGCGGGGGTTGTCTTACGTAGTCATGCCAATCATCTAGGACCGATTATCCTGGGACAAGACTCCAGAAACTCCAGTGATATGTTAGCAATGGCTTTAAGTGCCGGGTTAACCGCTGCCGGTTTAGAAGTGTGGTATTTGGGATTATGTCCCACACCTTGCGTAGCCTATCTGGCCAGTATCACCGATGCCATTGGGGGAATCATGATTTCCGCCAGCCACAATCCACCAGAAGACAACGGAATCAAGATATTTGATGGTGATGGTGGTAAATTATCCAAAGCCCTACAAACCGAAATTGAAGCGGGATTACGAGGTAAATTATCCCCGGCTGTGAGTATAAGTAATTGTGGTAAACATTATTCACGGACAGAATTAATTAAAACATATAGCCAGTCTATCCAAACACCTTTAGCATCTGGACTAGCTCTCCAAGGGATGAAGATAGTTTTGGATTTGGCTTGGGGTGCAGCGGTAGGTTTAGCACCAGCGGTATTTACAGAAATGGGTGCGGAAGTTATTTGTTTACATAATCAAGCAGATGGCGATCGCATTAATGTCAATTGCGGTTCTACACATTTAGATATTCTCCAAGCCGCAGTCATAGAACATCAAGCCGATATGGGTTTTGCCTTTGATGGCGATGCAGATCGGGTTTTAGCTGTGGATAATACTGGTAGATCAGTTAATGGTGATTATATTCTTTACCTGTGGGGTCGCCATTTACAACAAAGGCAACAACTACCAGATAACTTAATAGTTTCCACTGTTATGGCTAATCTAGGCTTTGAAAGAGCTTGGCAACAATTAGGTGGTAAATTAATTCGTACCGCTGTCGGTGATCAGTATGTGCAAGCGGAAATGCGGAAAACTGGGGGAATGTTGGGGGGAGAACAATCAGGACATATCCTGTGTAGTCATTATGCCATGACTGGAGATGGCTTATTAACAGCTTTGCATATTGCCGCGGTGGTAAAAGAGGCTAATCTTTCCTTGGGGGAAATGGTAGATCAAAGTTTCCAAACCTATCCGCAAATCTTACGGAATGTGCGAGTATTAGATCGTGAACGACGCTTAGGATGGGAAAGTTGTCAACCTGTGCAACAAGCGATCGCTAAAGCCGAATCTGCAATGGGTGATAATGGTAGAATCCTCGTCCGGGCTTCGGGAACAGAACCCGTAATTAGAGTCATGGTAGAAGCCGCAAATGCTGAACTTGTCCACCATTGGACAAATGAATTAGTTGCAAAAGTGGAACAACACCTAGCTTAAATTTAAAATTTTGTTGCAAACCGCGACAGCCCGATGGGATAATCGGTCTTTTGTGTCATACTGTCACGGTAGAATATAGATGTTTTTTTAGAATACAGGGAATCTTACATGACTCTTCGTCTTGGCGATACGGTACCTAACTTTACTCAAGCCTCCACACATGGGGAAATTGACTTTTACGCATGGGCT
>JANMGZ010000214.1:0-22932 GCA_031374905.1 Dolichospermum sp. OTE_70_metabat_362_sub | reverse complement strand
TCATCATATAACTGCTCGTATTGCTCATTGCTCAAATCAATTAATGTACGAAAATCCTGATTGGTAGCAAGCTCTTTGAGAAAATCATTAAACTTGGGTGAAATATCCCTGTAAATGCAATTCCGAATTTCTTGGGGAGTTAAAGGAGAACCACCTGTATTCAATCTATTGAACAGTTCAAATCGCATATCATAAGCACTATTCCATCTGAGAATTTCAACTCTACAAGTGGCTCTTTTTATATTGAGTCGAAACTGATTTGGTATTGTTTCATAAGTGAATCCTTCTAAAGCTTTAACTCTTTCACCTTCTATTAATTCCCAATTATTTTTCTCCCTAATACCTTCATCTTCGCTACTTAAAACTCCAAAAAAAGAAAGTACCGTTGAAATTCTTTGAAGTCCATCAACTAATTCCCATACCCCATTTCCATCTTCAGCTACAAATATTGGAGGAATTGGAATGCCTAGAAGTATTGACTCAATAAAGCGCGTCCTTTGTTCTTCATTCCAGCGAAAATATCTTTGAAACGCAGGTTTGATAACAATTTCCTTGTCTTCATACATACGCATTATTTCACCAAAAGACACATCAAGTCTATCAGTATTCAATAAATTTCTCTGTTCTTCGATTTGTATTTTGAGTTTTTCAGTATCCATGTTGTGTCTCCTTTAAAAACTTCGTGTAAGTTAGCATTATTGTTTAATTATATCGAGCGTTTATGATGAAATATAATATCATCGTATCCTCTAACTATTGTTTATAAAGGTGAATCATACATATAAGGTATAACAAAATGTATAAATTACCAAGAATATTCAGCGAATTTATATTACTATCGGTACAAGTAGTATATGGGATAATTAATTCAATTGTTGATATTAAATATTTTTACAAAAAACGTTTAGCACTGGCAAAACATCAGGAAATTCTCAATTGGGTAAAAACTCAAAACCTACCCTTAGATACTAGCCAAGCCTTGAAGTTACCTGATCATCTAGTAAATATCAGTCATGATGGGTTAGTTCAAGTCCTGCATACATCAGAGGATAACTACTGCGTGGGAATCATGATTAAATATACCACAGATGCAACACAAAGAGTTAAAGGTATATTTGCCTGTGATTTCCCCTTAACTCCCAGATATTTGACCAAAATTCCGGATATTTGTCACCGGATTAATATGTTAGGAGAATACCAAAAGCCATACAAAGTAGCTTGGGCATTTACAAATCTTGAAGTTGACAAGCAATACAAAGATTGTTTATTTGCAGTTCATCGTCAGTTGAGCTAATTAGCCTATAATCATAAGCATATATTTACCCTTACTAAGTTATATCTAAAAATATACCAATCACTAGATGATTTATACTTAGGCAGACTTAACTATAATTTAAAGCATAATTTTTAGGGAGTGGTGAACTATAATCTGATGTGCAGTTAAATAAATTAAAAATATACTGGATAAAATATTTAGTTAGACTCAGATAAAACAATACTATATTGATTGCGGTGGCATCAAAAATCATCTCATTACTAAAAATCCAACTTATTAGTAATTTAGGCCTTACTGTTGAGTATTAACTGGCTATAACTTCAGTTGAATAGAGTATAAACTATATGGGACAAGGTTTTTTACAAATTGCTTTAACGCTGTGTATTGTCGTATTCATTACGCCCATATTAGGAAAATACATAGCCCGCGTTTTCTTGGGAGAAAGGACAATCCTAGATCCTGTTATGAAGCCAATAGAGGCATTAATTTATATTTTAGGGGGTGTGGGTAAAAAAAATGAGATGACGGGTTGGCAGTATATCCGCGCCTTACTATGCAGTAACTTAGTTATGGGTGGTATAGTTTATGCCCTTCTCTATTATCAGAAATTTCTGCCCTGGAATCCCAATGAACTGGGGAGAATGAGATGGGATTTATTACTACATACCACAATTTCCTTCCTGACCAATACCGACCAACAACATTACGCCACAGAAAATACCTTTAGTTATTTTAGCCAAACATCGGCTTTAGGGTTTCTGATGTTTACGTCTGCGGCTAGTGGTTTAGTCGTAGGAATTGCCTTTATTCGCGGGTTGACGGGGAGAAAATTGGGGAATTTTTATGTAGATTTTACCCAGGCTATCACTAGGATATTACTACCTTTATCTATTATTGGGGCGATCGCTCTAATTATCTCCGGTGTACCCCAAACCTTAGCCAACACCCTAGTAGTAGAAACCTTAGAAGGCAGAGTTCAGTATATAGCTAGAGGTCCTGTAGCATCTTGGGAGATGATCAAAATGTTAGGGGAAAATGGCGGCGGCTTTTTTGCAGCTAATTCCGCACACCCTTTTGAAAATCCCAATGGCGCTTCTAACCTAATAGAAATCATCGCCATGCTGGCCATTCCCACCTCCCTAATTTACACCTACGGAATATTTGCGAATAACCTCAAACAAACCTGGTTACTATATTGGATGGTGTTTATCATCTTTGTAGTTCTCATTGGTGTTACAGCCACAGGAGAATTACAAGGAAATCCGATTATTAACAATGCTTTGCGATTAGAAATACCCAATTTAGAAGGTAAAGAAGTCAGATTTGATTGGGCGCAAACCGCATTATGGGCAATTACAACTACCGCCACCATGTGCGGTGCTGTTAACGGAATGCACGATTCTCTCATGCCCAATGGCACATTTTCCGCCTTATTCAACCTATTTTTACAAATAATTTGGGGAGGACAGGGAATAGGAACAGCTTATCTCTTCATTTACCTGATTCTTACCGTTTTTCTGACTGGTTTGATGGTAGGAAGGACACCAGAAATTTTTGGGCGCAAAATTGAAAAACGGGAAATTGTGCTTGCTAGTGTAGTGCTGTTAATTCACCCAATGATGATTTTAATTCCCAGTGCGTTAGCTTTGCGCGCCGAAGGCATCGCTTTAGCTTATCCTATATCTTTGTCAGGAATTAGTAACCCAGGCTTTCATGGTATTTCCCAAGTAGTTTATGAATATGCTTCAGCCGCAGCCAATAATGGTTCTGGCTTAGAGGGATTAAATGACGGGACATTATGGTGGAACTTGAGTACAACTGTCAGCATTTTTACCGGGCGTTATATCCCAATTATTGCCCTGCTCCTTTTAGCTGATAGTATGTCTAAAAAACAAGTAGTCTATGAAAGTCGGGGAACTTTGAAAACTGATTCTTTGCTATTCACGGGGATTACCGCAGGTGTCACCCTAATTTTAGGAATCCTGACCTTTTTCCCAGTTTTAGCTTTAGGACCAATCGCCGAAGGTTTTAAACTCGCTGCTGGTAGTTAATAAAAATGAGGTGATAAGGGGAATATTTCTCTTAATCACCCATTGTCAATTATCAATTATCAATTATCAATTATTAATATATGAACTCAAACGGAAATAACTCTAATTCTAAAACACCCCGTCCTCGTTATCGCCGTAAGAAACTCAGAAAAACGCGAGTAACTAACAAAGGACTTTATTTCCGGGCAATAGGTGATGCTTTTAGGAAACTGTATCCCCAATATGCCATTAAAAATCCGGTGATGTTTTTGGTATGGATAGGAACAATTATTACTCTGTGCGTTACTATCAATCCCGAATTATTCGGCCCAATAAATCAAAAAAACCCCCATGTTTTTAACGGCTTATTAACAGGAATTTTATTTTTCACAGTTCTATTTAGCAACTTTGCTGAAGCCGTAGCCGAAGGAAGAGGTAAAGCCCAAGCTGATACTTTACGTTCCACCCAGTCAGCCACCAGCGCCAAAACTATCAGCGTTGACGGCACAATTACCGAAGTTTCCTCTGGCAGTTTGAAACAGGGAGATACTATATATGTGGTTTCAGGTGATATTATTCCCGCAGACGGTGAAGTAATCATGGGTGTCGCGTCTGTAGATGAATCAGCAATTACTGGCGAATCTGCCCCAGTTCTCAAAGAATTTGGTTCAGATGTGGCCAGTTCAGTTACAGGTGGTACACGCATCATTTCTGATGAACTGATTATTCGCGTCACCGCTGAACCAGGTAAAGGCTTTATTGACCGGATGATTGCCTTAGTGGAAGGAGCAGAACGCACTAAAACACCTAATGAAATTGCTTTAACAGTCTTATTAGCGGTTCTGAGTTTAGTATTTTTATTCGTAGTGGCAACCCTTCCGGCCTTTGCCTACTATGTTGATAGTCCTGTGAGTGTGCCGGTTCTCATTGCTCTTTTGGTAGCACTTATACCCACAACTATTGGCGGTTTACTGAGTACCATCGGTATTGCGGGGATGGATAGAGTGGCACAATTTAACGTCATTGCCACGTCTGGAAGGGCAATAGAAGCCTGTGGAGATATAAATACTCTCGTTCTTGACAAAACCGGGACAATCACCCTTGGCAACCGTTTAGCAGAAGAGTTTATCCCTATCAATGGCCATTCAATGGCAGAAATTGCTAATGTGGCTTTAGCCGCTAGTATCTTTGATGATACTCCAGAAGGTAAATCAATTGTCCGACTGGCAGAAAAATTAGGGGCAAACTTTGATTTAGACCGCAAACAAGCCCAGGGGATAGAATTTTCGGCTAAAACCCGGATGAGTGGTACTAATTTACCGGGTGGTAGGGAAGTGCGAAAAGGTGCAGTAGGAGCAATTAAAGGCTTTGTCCTCTCGCGTCATGGAAAAGATACGCCCGAATTAGATGTTGCTTATGAACAAGTTTCTCATAAGGGCGGTACACCTTTAGCCGTATGTTTGGATAAGGAAATTTACGGTGTTATCTATCTCAAAGATATTGTGAAACCTGGTATCCGCGAACGATTTGACCAACTCCGACGCATGGGAGTCCGGACAATCATGCTCACGGGAGATAACCGGATTACTGCTTCTGTGATTGCTAAGGAAGCTGGAGTAGATGAATTTATCGCTGAAGCGACACCAGAAGATAAAATTAGTGTGATTCAACGGGAACAGGCTGAGGGTAAAATTGTCGCCATGACAGGGGATGGAACAAATGACGCTCCCGCTTTAGCACAAGCTAATGTAGGTGTAGCGATGAATACGGGAACGCAAGCGGCTAAGGAAGCTGCTAATATGGTGGATTTAGATTCTGATCCCACCAAATTAATTGATATTGTTAGTATTGGTAAGCAATTGTTAATTACCCGTGGTGCATTGACAACTTTTTCTATTGCTAATGATATTGCTAAATATTTTGCGATTATTCCCGTACTTTTCACTGCTGCTAATTTAGAAAGTTTGAATGTGATGAAATTAAGCAGCGTCAATTCGGCTATTCTTTCGGCATTGATTTATAATGCTTTAATTATTCCGGCTTTGATTCCTTTAGCATTAAAGGGTATTCAGTTTCGACCTTTGACAGCGAATCAACTTCTGCAACGGAATATTTTAATTTATGGTTTAGGTGGGGTGATTGCCCCATTTATGGCGATTAAATTAATAGATGTGATGATTACATTTGTGGGTTTAGCGTAAACAATTAAATCAATAGGTAATTGGTAATTTTTGCTTTTTGCCTTTTGCTTCTTACCTTTTGACTTATGAAAATAATACCATTTATGCGATTCTCTAGGTTTAAATCTCAATTACCCATCATTATTTTTATAGTGATGTCTTTGAATTTGTTGATTGCTCCAGTGGTTTATGCTAATACTAAGATTAACTTAGATCCAGTTTCAACTTGGGCATTTTCTCTTTTAGGGGTTATTACTTTAATGTTAGTAATATACTTATTAATAGTTATTTTTCAGCCAGAACGCTTTTAATAATTCACAAGTTAAAATAAAATTCAAGATTAAATTATGTCTATTATTCGAGAAATTATCAAAGCAGTCAGAATAACTTTAGTAATGTGGTTATTAACCGCAATTATATATCCTCTTTTTGTGTTGTTAGTAGGTCAGTCAATTTTCCCGATTTCAGCTAATGGTAGCATTATATTAAATGTCAAAGATCAACCTATTGGTTCAACTTTGATTGGTCAAGGATTTATATCAGACCGTTATTTTCATGGTCGTCCGAGTGCTGTTAGATATAGTCAAGGTAGAAAAGCTCAACCTACTGGTATTTCTGGAGGTAGTAATCTTGCTCCGACTAATCCAGAACTCAAGGAACGCATTCTCAAGCAAGCAGAAGAATTTGAGAATGAAAATAAACAACCTGTGGCTGATTTGATTTATACATCAGGCTCTGGTTTAGATCCCCATATTTCTTTGAAAGCAGCCCGACAACAAATAGAAAGGGTAGCACAGGCAAGGGGTATTAAGGAAGGTGATATTATTCCGTTAATTAGTAAATATATTGATGGGAGATTTTTAGGAATTTTTGGAGAACCAGGGGTAAATATTTTACGCTTAAATTATGCTCTGGATTTACAAGATATTAATCGTCAGCAAAATTAGTTATTTATTCAATACCTTAGCCAAAATAAGAGCCTTGATAATTTTTGGCAAAAACGGCAAAAATAAGCATATATAAGCGTTTCGATTAACAGGTAGTTTAGAATCTAAAACCCTTATCCTACCGTCAATACATTTAAAAAATCCTTGTCGGAAACCTTTAAGGAATTTTTAGGGTTGATTGTTTTTACCAAGTCTAGCGAGAAACGGGAGTTCATGGTCAAAGCATTATCATCTCACCCTCGTAATTTGGCTAAGGTATTGATCATAACAGACAACTTTTTCAGCAAACCCTACTTAATCTTCTCCCATATTGACACAAAGGGATTATTGAAAGCCTGGGTTTTGAAAGATTCTTCAGAATTATATAAATAATTATTGTTAACTTCACTTTGATCACTTACACCATGAATTAATAAACCCAAGACATTACATTTAGAATTATTTAATATTTCTTTAGCACTCATGGCACTTTTCTGATCCAAAACACCAGGATTAGCGACTAGTAAAATCCCATCTGTGATTTTGCTCAAAGTTATAGCATCAGCAGCAACAAGTAACGGTGGAGCTTCAATAATGACAAAATCATATTGACCAGCAAATTTCTCAATTAATGATTCCATAGCTTGAGAATTAAGCAAAGCTAAAGGATTAGAAGGTCTAACACCGGCGGTTAAGATATCAAGATTATCCATCGCTTTAGATACAAAAACATTGAATTCAGCTTCAGAAGCGAGGACTTCACTTAATCCAAATATACTATTTACTTGCCAGAGATAATGTTGTGAAGGCATACGCATATCGGCATCTATTAATAATACTCGATATCCTAATTGAGCTAGTACCGCTGATAAATTGGCTGTAACTATAGATTTTCCCTCTTTCTGGACTGCACTGGTGACAACAATAGTATTCAATAACTTATCTGAACTTAACAATCTAAGATTAGCTTGAATCATTCTGTACATCTCACTTCCTAAAGAGTAAGGTGCATCTCTGACAATAATCTCTTCTGGTAGACCTTCTTTTTGCTGACCTTTTGTTTTTTTATGTGATACCGGAACTATCCCCAAGAAATTATATTCAAATATATCTCTAACCTCTTCTAAAGTCTTTAAAGATCTATCTCTCATTTCCAGTAGGAAAATACTAGTACTGGCTAGAAATGCCCCTAACATGACACTTAGCATCAAAATGATAGATTTTTTGCTTGGTAATGGTTTTTCAGGAACTTCAGCCTCGCTAATAATGCGGGCATTAGCTGTATTATTATTTTGCGCTACCTGTAATTCTTGAACCTTTTTTAAAATAGTTTCATAAGTAGATTGAGCAACATCAACTTTTCGTTCTAAATCGCGTTGATTTTGTACTAACAGGGGTATGATTTTAACTCTACGTTGATATATGGAAAGGGAATTATATAAAGAAGCAAGTTTTTTCTTCAACCCGGTACTTTGAATTTCTGCTTTCAAGAAGTCTTCAATTAATTTTTGTCTGAGTTCTCCAATTTGCAGTTGTCCCTCAGGAATTGAGGTTGAACTCCCAGCAGTTTCTTGAATTTGACTTTGGAGAAGATTGTTTAAATTAGCCTTCTTAGCTTCAAGATTAATAATTATGGGGTTATCATCGGAATAGCGGCTACGCTCAATCGCTAATTGTCTATCTGTTTCTTGGATTTGTGTTAAAATTCCCTGGACTGCTGGTGAATTATTCAGGGAACTTAGAATAATAGCTTGCTGAGAATTTAGAGCTATTTTTTGACGTAGTGTAACAATTTGGGCATTTAGATCCTCTAGTTGTGCTTTAGCGCTATTAATTTCATTTTCTAAATTACCAATAATTGCAATAACTGATTTAGTTTCTTCTACTAAGTCTACAATATTATTTTTTTGCTTAAATTTGCGTAATTCTATTTCAGTTAAATGAACGGCAGCTTGAACTTTAGGCAACTGTTTAGCCATAAATTTATAGGCTGTGTCTGCTTCATTTCGAGTTGTGATAATATCATTTTCTAAATAAAAACTCATAACTGTATTAACTACTGCGGCTGGTTCTTGAGGATTAGAACTTTTATAGGCAATTTTCACAACATCTGTGCCAGGTGCAATTTTCACAGTCAGGGACTTTTGTAAATCTTTAATTTTGAGAATTTCACCTTTTTTATTTTTGAGTTTCAGTTTGTCTATTGTCCGTTGCAATACTGGAGGTGAATAAATAATTTCTATTTCTGTATTAATGGGATTTTGAGTTGATACCAGAGGTTTTAAATCTCCTGTTTCTCCTTGAGAACCACCAGATAAGAGATTAGATCCTAAAACTTGAAAAGAGGGAAGTTTAAATAATAGTTTTCCTTCTGCTTCATAGGACGGCTTCAGACGAGTTGTGGCCAAAAAACTGAGAAAAACTATAGTTATAAAAATACTGGTAGCAGGTATCCATTGCCGTCTTACCATTAATAAATAACGGCTGATATCTAAATCAAGAGATTCTTTAGATTCTGTAGAGTTTTTCGACATAGTTTTTAGGAATATAGATTTTAAGTCAGAAATTTAAAATGCGACATATGATAAACCTCATTCATCTTAAAACCTGAACTATTTTAAGCTCTAACTATTTGTCCTACAGTGTTAAATCCCCTTCCCCCAATCTCGTCCCCTTAGCAAGGGGAGGTTTTACTCTAATAAAGCCGGGGTGGGGTAATTTGAGCAACTACAGGTTTCATCTTGAACGTGGTTTAGTTACTAAATAGTTTAAGATGAAAAGTGATAATCATCTAACTCAGAGAGTGTCATATTCTAATCCAAAGTTGTTGTAAATCAACAAAGCTTTGGGGTCTTTATCCCACTTTTGCAATCGATTATTGGCTTGAAGACACAGTAGTATATCTACAAAAAACGCTCCCAGTGCTATGGGAAATAAAATTAATACCTGATGAAAGGATTTGCTCATGAGGCTGGTAAATCGACGCAATAGTAGCTCTTTAGGAATAGCCCATCCATTTCCTTGTGCTACATTTGTCTGGATAAGTTTGTTTACCCAAAAAGGGTCTTGCTCGTTCCTAGTCTTAATTATTGAACCAGCATCATAATCTTTGTTTGCGTCTGATTGTAAATCACTAAAAATGAACGAGTTAATTGTATTGGCCAAGATTAACCATTGTTCATGACGCAGTAGGAGCAGCATATCAGTATAAGCTTCAAAAACATGAGAAGCAGAATTAGCACGAACTACTCGCTGTGGAACTTCTGGTGAAGTTAACAGATTCGTGACAACCATCTTCCACAGGAAGCCGTCTTCGACCTCAATACCTTTGGGCATCCAAATTCTGCGTAGTATAGCAGCGCGAGTACAGTAAAGTTGTCCACATATCCAAACCGATTTAGATCCCGATATCCCAGAAACTGCTACTGACAACTTATCCATCAAGGTTTTTTTCGGTTTTAACGCGACATCTTTAACTAATTTATCCACAGATACCCAAGCATCGGGAGTCTTTTCCAGAGTCTCAATCATTGAGTAGAGGGTGCTGGGTTCAAGAAATTGAATATCAGCATCCATGAGAAAAAGGTAGTCAGCACCAGGGTCAGAAAACTGATGGACATAAAGATTCCACGCATTAGGCTTACCAGCTTCTTTAACTTCACAAACACGGTATGAAACAGAGCGGTTAGCAGCAGTTTCTACCAATTCCAACAATGTGGTGTTAGCGATCGCGGCAGTATCATCAGTACAACCATTAGGAACTACTGCTACTTCGATGACTGTGTTGCTGTCTGCTTCTTGGAATATGCTCTGCTCGAATAGAGAGCGCAATGTGGCAGTGATGGAATTGGCTTCATTGTAGGCGAGTATGCCAATACTAATTTTCACAACTTTATCTCCTGAGTAATATAAAAAGATTTTTGATTATTGGTAATTACTGAAACTTCAAGTTCTTAAAACGTTGCATTAGTATCAACCAAATAAAAGTAGGATTACCCAGAATATAACGCTTCCATAAACGTTGAGGCTCAACTATTAGGCGAAATAGCCACTCTAGACCTGTTCTTTGCATCCACACTGGCGCTCTTTGCACCATGCCTGAAACTAGCTCAAAGCTAACACCGATACCAAGTGAAACGGGTACTCCTAAGTGTTGATAGTTGGTATATATCCAGTTCTCCTGTTTAGGCGCACCCAGTCCTACAAATAGAATGTGTGGTGCAGCAGTCAAAATTTTATCATTTATCTGCCCCAATTCTACGAGGTTAGACTCAAACCCATAAGGTGGGCAATAAGTGCCAGCAATTTTTAAACCTGAATGGCGACTTTGGAGAACTGCTGCTGCCTTATCAGCCGCACCCTCACGACCACCGAGCAAAAATATTTTGAGGTTTTTTGAGGCTGCGATCGCACAGAGCTTTTCAAACAAATCTGTACCATTAACTCGACCTTGCAGTGGAGTTTCCAAAAAATTGGCTGCCCATAGCATAGGAACGCCATCAGGGACTACCAGAAAAGCTTGACTATAAATTTCACGGAAGTGAGCATCATCTTGTAGTGTCAAGATATGCTGGGCATTAGGTGTGACTACATATTCTGGTTTTCCTCCTGAAAGTGCATGATTTACAATTATTTCCACAACTTCATCAAAACTATATGTATCAATTTCCGTGCCAACAATGTTTATTCTCATAGGTTTTTTGCTATGCAAGCTTGAGAAAATATATTTGATAACTGCCCACAATAATTATGAACATCAAAAGGAGTAACTGTAGCTCTAGCATCTTTTCCTAAAGACAATCTTAAATTTTCATTTTCAATTAAAGATTGCATTGCTTGAGATAACTCTTGAATATCACCGGGTGTAACTAGTAAACCATTTTTATTTTGAATCACTAATTCAGGAATGCCGCCAACAGGAGTTGTTATGATAGGTAAACCCCAACCCATAGCTTCTAAAATTGCCATTGGCAAACCCTCATTGTAAGAAGGTAAGATGAAAATATCAGCATTAATTAAAAGTTTATCTCTCTCTTCTGAATTCACCCAGCCAACAAAATTAATATGTGCAGTGATATTTAATGTCTCAACTAAATTACGGGCTGCTTTGATGTCTCCATCTCCAGCAATAGTTAATTGGGAATAATTTTGTATTTCTTGAGGTAACTTAGCAAATGCCTTAATTAAATCAAATGTTCCTTTTCTTTCACCAACACGCCCACAAAAAAGTAAACTTACTTGACTTACATTTAGACGCTGTGGAATTTGATCAGGTAATTCTGTTGGGTTTGGGAGGACGAAAACTTGTTCTGGTTCTAAACCTAAATTGAGAACATAAAAATCTTTCCAAGTATTAGATAGAACGATAAAACTATTGCATCCGGCAAATATACTATTCAACAATTGCTTTGCTAATTGAGGTAACTTAGAGTATGTTACATGAAATTCTGCTCCATGAGTATGTATGAGTACAGGTTTACGAAAAATAAAGGCAATCAGGGTAATAATAGCTTTTCTTAAAACACTACCACCATCTGATAAATGAATATATACAATATCAGTTTTCTGGAATATCAATATCCATAATAAATTTCCTAAAGCCCAAGTAAATACTCGCAACCTATATCCGATAGAACCTTCATCATGGCTATTGATATGTTGAATTTCAATGTGATCAAAAATGTGTTTGAGGATAAGTTTTTCAACTGTGGCTATACCTCCATTTTGTTCTAGACTAGCTCCAACCATAATAATTTTTTGGGAGTTATTCATAAGCATATTTTTTATTTCCATCTATGATATCATAACTTCTTGATGTTAATATTGTTAGCGAGTAAGATATTGTCATATAAATGAGTGTAAAAATATCATTTTCCTTCATCAACCCAGTTTCAGTTAGGTTAGATAAAACCAAAAATACCATAAATAGCAATGGCCAAAACCCATCAGGTGTCTTACTCAGGTAACGCAACCAGTTAAATCCTTTAAGTAAGTTGGCTAAAAAACTCAGTACAAATATTATTAACCCTATTGATCCCAAATTGAGCCATAGATCTAAAAAACCATTGTGTGAGTGTTGAGGATGCCAGGAAGCAGCAAACCACACTTCGGCTGATGGTCCATTAAATCCTCGCCAAAATGCGTGATAACCATAACCTAGCCAAGGTCTTTTCAGACCCATATCGAACAACAAAGGCCATATTTCTGTACGTCCACTCAAGGAAGAATCTTTACCAGCACTGGCGAATAAAATTGCTGAGTTATCATTGTACCAAACATAAAACAAACTACCGATGAAAACCAACGCTATAGAAGCAGGAACCATGATTTCAAAACGCCACCTCCAGGTACGCAAAACCACAAATATAGTTACGACTATCAACAAATTACCAATTGATGAAGAAGACTTTGACATTAATAAAAATATTATAGAAAAGATTAAACCGAAATATGTTACTAACCTATTTTTTTTATAGCCAATAGACTGCAAAAGAAAAACTATTGTACTTATAACCATCATTCTGCCCAAATCATTTTTATGGCTGAATACACCTCGCCAAGCTCCTGCATGAATTCCGCCCATTGTGCCATATTTAGGCAATAACACAACAAACACAATACCAAGAAATACAATTATCGTAAATGCTTGAGCTAATAACAACAATTGTTCTTTCAGCGTATAGCGGATAGCTAAATAAAGTGCGAATAAATTTGTTGTTAATAAACTGATGGAATAACTTAATGTTTTTTCAGAATCAGACCAAAAAGTTGAACTTATAGTAAATATTGTAAATAGTAATATATATTTGTTTTTAATAACCACATCAATAACATTTTTCCATTGAGGTTTAATTAAGAAAATACTAAAAAAACCTGTTAACTGAAAAATTCTATTAATTAAGCTAAATATAAATCCATTGTTATTACTGATGTCTAATGGTTCTCCTTCATTACTTCCTCCAGTACCAAGAACCTGAAAAATTCCTCCTGTATAGAGAATCAATAGTACAACTATTAAGCTGGTTTTTACAAACTCTAAATTTTTTTCATTTTTCATATTGTCAGTTTTTAAAGTTGAATATTTTTGTTAATTGTGCGATTAACGAAAAACAATTTTCTCTTGCTTTTGAATATTTAGAAAAAACATACATTCATCGTTTTTCATAGTGTAACTTTACATAGGTATAATAAATTCTTGCATAAATTTCACATTTATCTAATAAACTTAAAGATGCAAAATATTTTTTAACAACTTCTTGACATTCTGCTTCAATACCTCCATTAAGCCAATATAGACTAATGCCAATAGCAAAAATATTATTAGAAAACTTAGACATTATTGTGGGAAAATTATTTCTCATCCAATAAGCATTAAATATATTTATTTTGGCGTTCAATTTTTGTTTATTTTTATCTGATTTACCAGTATAGATATTATTATCATGTAACCTTTGTAGTGATAACTCTTTAAGAACTATAAACCCTGGACTTAGCCCTAATGCTGTAAATTTAATGTATTCGTCGCTAGTTTTCAGAAACATAGTTTCGGGCATAGGAAGAATTTTCTCTAGAAAAGAACGTCTAAAACATATATTTGGAATGGATAGATCAATGGGAGGGATTGTTCCACTCAATTTACCTTTCTTCATCGTCGATCTTAAATCGTATATTCCTGAGTGAAAATGAGATTTAGAATATTCCAAATTCTTATTGTTATAATTTTTCTCGATATTTTCACCAAAAAATTTTAGAAAATGACAACACCAGCCAATATTTTCATTTTCTGAAAATATATTAGCAATTTCCTCCACTTTTTCCGGCAAAAAAACATCATCGGCGTCTAAAAAGCAGATGATTTCTCCTCGACTGACAGCAAAACCTGCGTTAAAGGCTGAAGCCTGTCCACCATTTTGCTTGAAAATTGGGATAATTTTATCTTGATAACTTTTGATAATTTCCTGAGAATTATCCGTAGAACCATCATCTACTACAATAATTTCAATCTTGGAGTAGGTTTGGTTTAGGGCGCTATCAATGGCTTCAGTTAAAAAACGTCCATAATTATAGTTGTCGATAATAATACTGACCAAAGGAAAATTCATTATATAGGACTCCTCTTTAATTTTTGATAGCCTGCATGGTGTAGCCATATAAAACTTAGGGCGTTGGATAATGACGGTATGAAAATCAAAAATTCCCTTTCTCAAACTCCTACTCCTTACACCTAGAGTGTGAGATAAATTCATACTTTCATTCAGCAACGCCAACTTTGTATACCTTTATTTATTCTTCACTGTTTCCTACCTCTATGAGTAAATGGTTTAAAACTGGAAGTAAAGAAATGAACTGGCTTGATTACAGAAAGCAAGACCAATGGCAAAGATTATAAATGTCAGTAGAGTATAACCAAATGTGGGTCGCCACGCGTACCAAGCTGGCTCTTGATTAGTTAAGTGAGAATAAAGATCAAGGGCAACAGGTTCATGGATCATGAACTGATACAAATTGGGTAAGAAAAATGCCCCAGCCAGTACCACTAACAATATTATATATCCTTGAATATCAATATTACTAGGTATGATAAATCCGCTACCACCAAACATACCAGCCAAAATACGACTAGCTCCACTGACAGTTTCTGCTCGGAATAATACCCAAGAAATAACTACTGCCAAAAAAGTTAGCATTCGGGCAAGCCAGTAATGATATGCTGAATCTAGTTTAAGTCCCTTTTGCTTAAGAAAACTATTCCAAGCATGATCAATACACAGGTAAATACCGTGTAGTCCCCCCCAAATTATAAATGTCCAGTTAGCTCCGTGCCATAGACCACCTATTAGCATTGTTATCAATAAATTTACGTAGTGACGTACCTGACCTTGACGACTACCACCCAGAGGAATGTAAAGGTAGTCACGGAGAAATTTACCAAGAGTGATATGCCAACGCCGCCAAAAATCTCCAATGCTAATGGCTTGATAAGGAGAAAAGAAATTTATTGGTAGCTTGATATTGAACATTTTCGATAAACCAATGGCCATATCGCTATAGCCGGAAAAATCAAAGTAAAGTTGCAGGCTATAAGCAATAGCAGCCTGCCAAGCCAGGAAGAAACCGATTAACTCTCCTTGGTCTGCGGATATAAAAACTGGTGTGGCATAACCAGAAACAGAGTCAGCAATCACAGTTTTTTTAAAAAGCCCGATAGCGAAAACAGTAAAACCAATGGCAAGATTGCGAAAATCGAAGCGATAATTAAGCTTGCGGAACTGAGGAATCAGTTCATTGGCATTGAGAATGGGACCCGCAATTAGATGTGGAAAGAAAGTGATAAATAGAAGAAAATGCGAAAATACATGAGATTTCCTTTTACCACTGGCAATACCCACTAAATAGCTAATTTGCTCAAAAGTATAAAATGAAATACCCAGAGGAAGTATTAATCCCTCAATATGTCCTAAACTCAAACCAAATCCATTAACTGTATCAATAAAAAAGTTACTATATTTAAAATAACTCAGTAATAATAAATTAAAACTGATGCCAGAGATAGCTAACAACTTCACCAGATTAGGTCTATTTCCAGCAACCAAAACGTTTTTCCTCAGTCGTGTTAATCCCTCTCCTATAAACCAATTAATAACAATACTTAACAGTAATAAAATTAAGAATTTTAGATCCCAGATGGAGTAAAAAATCAAAGATATAATGATAAAAAAAACAGTTACTAGAGAAGGCTTTTGAAAACTACTGACCAGCCAAAAACCAACTAAAGCAATAGGCAAAAATACGAAAATAAATTGGTATGAATTAAACAGCATAATGATTGATTTGAAGGATAAGGTAGTTATTGATATTTACACTGATTTTTTAATTATCTCAATCACTTTTTTAGTTCTTATCTTTCTACCAGATTCATTAGGATGATAAGAACTGTTATACATTAACCTAGAAGGTAAAAGGGAGTCATTCAATGAGTCGTGAAAGTTAATTTCTTTGTTTTGCCAAAACTTTTTTATTTTCTCAGAAAATTGTTTAAAGTCAACTTTCTCATAGTCTTTTGTTAAGGTTGAGACTGGATACAAGGGAATGATTGTAGCACCTTTTCTTTTTGCAAATTGCACAAATCTATCAATATAGCCACCAGGATCTAGCTCTTGATTAGTTGGAGACATTGCAGTTAAGAGGACTTCTTTTTTTGTAGGTAAATTTTCTTTTCCTACGTTACAAAGTATATCACCATAGCTATTAAATTGATAACAATTATTTGTCTGTTCTTCAATTTTAGTCAAAATCTTTTCTTTTGATAAATCACCCATAAAATAAGAAAGATATCCTTTGGGATCTGGATCAGAAATATTCCGCACCCAAAATCTTAAAATTGATTTTTTGGATATATCTTTAAGAGAATTTTGGTCATAAGAAAACATAAATCTACCTAAATATAACTCTGTGCTAAAAATCGTAGAACTATTTTTTTGGTGATAGAATGAATATTCTAGCGGCAAGATAATAATATCTCCTTTATTAATAAATTTCTCTGCTCTCTTCAAGATATATTCTCCACCGAGTGGAGCATTTGTGCTGAGATTAACAGCTTCTATGCCAGTTTCTTGAGAAATAGTCTGGGCTGAAATTCCATAGCTTCCATTACTGCCTGAGATTATCAAAATTTTTTGCTGATGAGGAGAGATTTGTAATGCTCTCTTTTCTTTTTTTATAAACATTAAATTGACTCCATCGTCAGTACCAACCATGCGACCAGTCGTTAACAAAATGTTGAGATCAAGTAAAGTTTTCAGTATAGGTAAGATGGACAGCAATACCATAGAGAGTATTACATAGGTTTTATAAGGATTTTTAGAATCTTTGAAAATAGTTTTTTTGGCTTTAAAAAGATGAAAATTCATAATTTATTCCTTCAATCACGGTTAAGGTTAAGTTTTGAGGTGTTTACAGTACAATATTTAAATTTTAGATTTTATATATAATCTTATAGAGGGAGTATGCCTTTCTGTGAAGAAATAAACTATTCTTGCATAGATAATTGCTAATATCAATATTACCAAACCGTAAAAACCGTGTTGAATGTCTGGCTGCCATCTTTCTGCTTTAATTGTAAAAGAATTAATAAATACGAAAAGAGGTAGATGAGTTAAATAAAGTGTATATGAAAAATCGGAAAACCAAACTGCAACTTTAGTAATTATATTTTGTTTATGCTCACTATTTTCTCTATCTTCTATAGATAAGATTGTTAATAGGAAAGCAACAGCAAATCCAAAAATCATATATCTATGATTGTAAGTAATTATGTTAAGTTTAATTGCTCCTAAAATTATCAAACATAAAGAATATGCAAATTTCTTAAAAAATAGCTTATATTTTGCTAAATAAATGAATATAGGTTGAAATTGAATTGAAACTATACTTCCGAATAACCAAATGAAGAATCCTTCATCATTTTTGAAATTTAATCCAAACGCAAAAATTAATATTATCAAAGCATAAATAATAAATTTATTATTTTTTCTTTTTTGAAAATTTAAAGCTGCTAGAAGAATTACTGGAAAAGCCATATAATACCAAAATTCATGACTTAAGCTCCATAATGAACCATTTGATCCTAGTACAGGAAAGTGAATATTTTGCAAGAAAAACATATTGGCTAAAAATACCAACGGGTTGATTTTATCAGCAATAGTGCAATCAAGTTCAAAAATTGTCCCCCGAAGTTGACCAGCATAAATTATAGAGTCCCCTCCACTTAGGTAAATCCCTAATAAATCCCATGTAATACCTAGTATTAAAGCTGGTATTAGAACAATCCAAAGTCGAGATAGACGAGCTATAAGATATGATTTCCAAGTAAACTTATCTTGTTTTAATGACTTAAGAACTGAATTACCTACCAGTAAACCGCTTAATACAAAGAAAACAATTACTGAATCATGCCCAAACATACTTAAAAAATATAAAATCTTTACCAAAAAATTGGTTTGAATATTTATTTGGTTATTGTCAACATAATATAATTCTTTGATGTGACTTAAAAGAACTCCTAGTGTTGCAATAGTCCGCAAATATTCCAAATAAATTGATAAATGGCTGCCTCTTTTGATATCAAGTATAGAAAATTTTTCTAGCATAAAAAACAACTATCTATCCAGTTTATTTGATGATTTTTGCCTGAGTTGAAAATATGTTTAAAGTTAATGCATTGGTCATGATCCACCAAAATTTACGAGCTGGTGGGTATATTAAACACATTATGTAATCTGTAAAAGTATAGGAAATAACAGTTGCTATGGCAGCACCTACTTCTTGGTAGATAGGGATCAACCAAAGATTTAGTAAAATATTCACTACTGCACCCAGAACACTAGCAGTTAAGGCAAATTTAGTTAACTCTTCCGTAGCTATCCAAACCTCTTTGACGTTACCAAAGAAGAACCATATAGATGACCAAATATGAATTGATAAAACTAAGCCTGAAGGAGCATAATCTTTACCAAAAAATAAAACAATTAATGGGGTTGAAAAAAAAGTTAAAACAATAGCTAAGGCATAATATATTATGGCAGATAAGTTACATATTTTTTGTAATCTTTGATAATATAAGTCTTCGCTAATTTTCTTTGCTTCAATAATATGAGGGGTTACAGACCGAGTTATTGTGAGAACTAAAAAAGCCCAATTCTCTGATAATTTCACAGCAACTGCATAAATCCCTAAAGACCTGGGACTGGCTAATTGTCCTAGCATGATTTGATCCACATACATATAAATCATGACTGATAAGTTAGAGAAAATTAGCGGCCAACTTACCTGCATTAATGTTTTAGCTCGTTCTAAATTAACACGCCATTCTAGAATTTTTTGTCCGCTTTTTTGATAAGCAATTATAGAGTTAATAGTAGAGAATATATTTTCTGCTAATACAGCTAAAGCAAAGGCAATTAAGGGAGCTTTACTCTGAAGTAAAATTACCCTTACCAAAGTCATAATAATGAAAGCTATGTTACTGGCTAAAACTGTATATTTTGATTGAACTTGGGAGCGAAACCAAGAATCTATAACGCTAAAATTTTGGAAAAGTAAGGAACTCGACATGATAATCACAATGGTGCGACTTAATGGATCATCAGGACGCAACCAAAAAACCATCCCAATGATCAATAAAAATGACGTGACTCCACTGATTAATCTCAGAAAAAAGGCTGTACCCAGTATTTCATATCTATGAGATGGTTCTTGTACAGCGTCACGAACGACAAAATGGGTTAAACCCAGTTCAGCAATGTTGCCAAAAATTGCTATCAGAGCGATCGCATAGTTTAAAGTCCCAAACCCATCTGCTCCCAAGTAACGAGCCATCCAAGCAAGTATAAAAAAACCTGTAGCTATACGTAAAATCCGCTCACCGATTAACCAACTCATATTAGCGATAATCTTGCGGATTTTAGGACTGAGGTTGGTAATTTTATCTTTTAATTTATTGAACATTAGACTCAGAGTATATGTATAGTATATGACTGTAATTACTAAAAAAATTTACCATGAATATTTTACTCAAAACTATCTAAATTTAGATTAAGTATTGTTGATATTTTTTTAAAGCAGCCTCTAAAGAAAATTCCTGTCCTCTTGCTCGTAATAATTGAGAATCAAGTGGATTTTCTAAGGTTTTAATCATAGCAGTTGCTAACCCTTGAACATCACCAACAGCTACTAAATGCCCATATTTACCATCTGCTAAAATCTCTGCTGGTCCACTTTCACAATCAGTAGAAACGACTGGAGTTCCTGCTAACATTGCTTCTACAAGCACATTACCAAAGCCTTCAAAAATAGAGGAAAGCACAAATAATGAAGCCTGCTTCATATACGAGTATGGGTTAGGTACAAATCCAGGGAAACATACATTTGCTTCTAAACCTAATTCTGTAACTAAAGCTTGTAAATTGGGCAGATCATCACCTTGACCCAAAATCATTAACCTAGCTGAATACTGCTTTTGAACTAAAGCAAAAGCGCGAATTAGAGTCGGAAAATCTTTTTGTTCAGTAAACCGTCCCACACCTAAAATTACAGGTATTTTATCCTCCCAAAACCAAGGGTGATTAACAGGTTGATCAAATTTTTCTATTAAGTCATCAGTAAAAATGGGATTGTAGATAACTTTGACTTTCTCTAGAGGTAAATTACTCATTTTAGCTGCATCTTCAGCCACACCTTGAGATACTGCGACGATACCATCAGCCCAGGGATAAAATAGCCGCACAAATAAAGGTGTGAGTTTACCTTTAAAGTCTTTTGACTGTTTATAAGCACGAGAAAGATGATTATGAACAGTCAATATTACAGAAGTGGAAACCCCAGCCAAGCGTTTAGCAACTACGGCTATAGTGTTGGGATCTTCTAGGGCAGAAATAAGAACAGGAGGACGATTTTGCTTGAGGTAATTAACTAATGAAGGTAAGCTACTAATTAACCTGCTGCTTTGCAAGTTTATTAATCTTACTTTAGGAGATACAAGCGATAAATATTCTCCTTCGAGTACAGCTACCACTAAATCTACTTTTAGTCCCTTTTCGGCAAAGCCACCTGCAAGACTGAGCATTACTTTTTCTGCACCACCACCATTAAGATTTACTAGAAAAAATGCTATGTCAGTCATTTATTAACTTCCCCTCTACAGAAATCGTAAATTATTTGGAAATTGACAGTTATTTATTATTCGTTTTGTTTCTCCTTTAAGCAAGCAGTTAATTTTTCAGCCATTACCCTGACATTAGGTTCTTGCATCACTGTATTGTGTGTTCCAGGTACGTTATAAATTTCTACTTTATGACTAAGTTTACCCCACCCCCATTCTTTATCTTCATCAAAGTCTTCAGATTGATCATTAAAAGCTCTGAATAAAATCACTGTACCGGGATAAACTGATGATGGCATATAGGATTTTTGTGCGCGTTTATTAGCGTCAGCTACATTAAGAACTCGTAGGGAAGGGAGTGATCGCGTAATATAACGCAAGTAAAGTTTATAAAAAATACTGGCTTTACCTACTGTTAGATGCCACTGTACCCTTGGCAATAAATAATTGAACTTGTCTGCTGGTTTCAAGTTTAAAAAATGATGCCAATTGGATAATATTGGATTACTTGCAGATGTATTAGAGTCATAAAGTGTGTAAGTAAACATATCAAACAAAGCTAACATGGCAATTTTTTCACCTTGACTATGCAGTTGTTGAGCCATTTCAAAAGCTAATGTAGCACCAAAAGAGTGACCACCAATAAAATAAGGCCCATGAGGTTGAACTGTGCGAATTTCTTGGATGTAGTGAGCTACCATTTCAGTCACGGAAGTAATTGGTGCTTCTTTCCCATCTAGTCCTTTTGCTTGTAGCCCATAAACAGGTTGATCTGGCGGCAAATAACTTATTAATTCTCGATAGAAGAGAATATTACCCCAAATTGCATGAATCACAAATAAAGGCGGTTTACTACCATTGGGTTGAATTGGCACCAAGGATGAGGAACTATTATATTTTTCTTCAGAACCCAATAATACTGCTAATTCTTCTACAGTCTGAGCCACGAATAAAGTAGCTAAAGTCAGATTTTTACCCAAACCTTTTTCAATTTTTGACAATAAGTGTAATGCTAATAGTGAATGTCCGCCCAATTCAAAGAAGTTATCTGTAATACCAATAGGTTGAACGCCTAAAATTGTCTCCCAAATAGCAACTAGTTGTTTTTCGATAGCAGTTCGAGGTAGGACATAAGCTGTCTCTAACTGAGAACGCTCCATTTCTGGAGCCGGTAAAGCCCGACGGTCTACTTTCCCATTAGGAGTGAGTGGTAAAGCCTCCAGCATGACAAAAGCTGAAGGAATCATGTATTGCGGCAGTGATATTTTCAGAAACTCTCGTAGTTCCTTAATACTCGGTTGAGATTGTTCAGTCACAATATAGGCAACTAATTGTTTATTACCGGGAGTATCTTCCCGGACAATAACTACTCCTTGTTCTACTTGTGGATGTTTATCTAAGACATTCTCAATTTCCCCAATTTCTATGCGGAAACCACGAATTTTAACTTGATTATCAATTCTCCCTAAATACTCAATATTACCACTGGCTAAATAGCGGGCTAAATCTCCAGTTTTATAAATCCGTGCATTGGATTTAAAAGGATTACTCAGGAAACTGACTGCATCTAATTCTGGACGGTTGAGATATCCCCTGGCTACACCATCTCCACCAATATATAGTTCACCAATAACACCAATAGGAACAGGTTGCAGTTGTGGATCTAAAATGTATGTTTGAGTATTGGCAATCGGACGACCAATTGGTTCTAGTGCGTCTTCGTTACCAACAGAACGATTAGCTGTTACTTGGCAAGTGGTTGACCAAACTGTGGTTTCTGTTGGTCCATATATATTCCACAATGAACCTACTTTTTCTAGCAGCCGATTTGCTAATTCTCTTGGTAGTGCTTCCCCTCCAC
>JANMGZ010000183.1:0-6980 GCA_031374905.1 Dolichospermum sp. OTE_70_metabat_362_sub | reverse complement strand
CTGAAATTAGGACAAAAATTAGCTGTTGATGTCAGTCCTTATCTAGATAAATTGACTTACATTTTTGAAGTGGGCATTGCCCACTATGATCTTACAGTTTAATGTTGGGGAGGTTTACAACGGTAGGGATACAGCCACTTACATTTAAAGAGTCCATGAGTATGTTTTTCCAAAAAAGGTCCAGTATTGTACTTTTCTGAGATATTAATTCCGGCTTTCGTTTTAATTTCATAAAGCCAAGGAAAAGATACTATCAAAATAGCCATAACACCGAAGAGATATAAAGAAAAAGTTACAGTTTTAGGAAATTGACGGGACTCAAAAGTGAGTTTTTTAGGCATAGAAGTGATAAAATCGGAATCCATCCTAGCCTAAAAATCAAAATATAGCTTTGATTGGCGATAAATTCATTTCTAACTAAATTACCAGTTACCCATAATACCAGCAGTGGCTACTTCTAGTTTCATCGGAAATTATCATTTTTTAGCCTCTTTACTAACCAATAAATCCACTGGAAACCAATATAGCAGCACAGTTCGCATCTGGAAATTAGAAGACGGTTTTTATATCTGCAAACACTTTGATTTGGACAATTTGTGCTTAATAGCCCTGTATTAGGATGCAAATGCGGGACGATGTTGAATCCAAGGGTTAGCGGCTTCTAATTGCGCTGCTAGACTAATTAAGGTAGACTCAGCCGCAGGTTTACCAATTAACTGCACACTCAGGGGTAAACCATTACTGTCGAAACCGACGGGAAGAGCGATCGCAGGTAATCCGGTAGCATTTGCAACAGGACAAGGGGCAACCCAATTAGCAATTTTGGCAAATGTCTCTTCTGGACTCAAATCCGCCCATTCACCCACGCGAATGGGAGAATGTAGATAGACAGGTAATACCAATACATCTACAGTATCAAAAAATGCGACAATTTGTCGAGAAATTATTTGCATTTGGGCAAGTGCTTGTAGGTATTCAGCTACAGAACCATTTTTTGCCAATAACCAGCGATTCAAAGGTTGCAAGGCTTCCGAGGGAATTCCCGCTGCGGCTATTCCAGCTTGCCAAACTGCTTTAAATGGTTCGATTAAACTGCTAATATCTGGGTATTTTTCCGTAACTTGATGTCCAAATTCTGCTAATAACTGAACGGTTTTTAATACCCCTTGTTTACAGTTAGCGTCAGCTTCTCCGAAGGGTAAGATACTGGTACTAAAGGCAATTTTCAGACTATCTAATTTAACTTGAGTTGCGGCGAGAAATGATGCTTGGGGATTTGGTAGCCAATAAGGATCACCGGTAACATAACCAGAGATCACATCTAACATAGCCGCTGCATCAGCCACTGTGCGGGCTAGTGGACCATTCGTACCAAGTCCGGCAACGCGATCGCCTACTGGTGCGCTAGTCACTCTCCCTCTGCCTGGTTTGATCCCGACTACACCACAACAAGCCGCAGGACCACGCACTGAACCACCGCCATCTGAACCTTGGGCGATCGCACTTAATCCCGCTGCTACTGATGATGCTGCACCACCACTAGAACCACCAGGAGTATATTCCAAATTCCAGGGGTTTCTCGCTGGGGGAAATCCCGTAGGTTCACTGTAAGGATAAGAACCTAATTCCGAAGTTGCAGTTTTACCAAGAATAATAAACCCAGCTTGTTTAATTTTGGTAACTACGCCATCATCGTAATTAGCGATATTTTGTAAAAGTGCTGGATTTCCATAAGTACAAGTAACATTTGCAACCGCATTTAAGTCTTTAATAGAAATTGGTACACCGAAAAACGGTGGTAATTTTGAAGTCGTTGTCAGTAATTCGGTTTTCTTTTTCGCATCAGCAACAGCTAAATCTGCCGTAACTGTAAAATAACTTCCTACTTGGGGATTTAAGCGTTCAATTCTTTCTAAATATACTTCCACCAACTCTAAAGGTGACACTTCCCGCAGACGGATTAATTGCGCTAACTCTAAAGCTGGGGTAAAAGCTAAATTATTGTTATTCATAGATACAAAGCTGCCACTTTAACTTGTTACTTTAGCAGGATTTTTGATAGTTATCGCTACTAGACCTCTTACAAGTCCTGAATTATGTCAAAAGTCTACTTTATAGACCTTATCCCCATTGAGAACAGGAGTTTTTCACAAGAAAATAGGGAAAACTATAGGATTTAAGAATAAAACTTGATGAACAAAAAACTATAGGTTTCGGGGTAGAAGCTGTTTATTTTTATGATTTGAAACGTTTCTGAACTTAGAGAACGCAACATTATACTATATATAAGAGGGCGAACGATGGGGATCGAACCCACGAATGGTGGTACCACAAACCACTGCCTTAACCACTTGGCTACGCTCGCCATTTAATTCACTTTATGACTATAACACTAACTGATAAAAATAATCAAGCTTTTTTTACCAGAAATTAGATATTTTTCTTGGTAGTCTTTAAAAGACTAACAACTACACCAGATCAGGCTAGAATATGAAACATTTAACTATTCTTATATGTGTAGGCGCAGCCAGCGTTACTGTTTTAGGGGCAATTATGGCGAAAACCAACCCTAATCAGCTTGAATATGAAAAGTATGCAATGCAAAAGCTGACAACATACTTAGAAACTGATGTCTGTCAAAAAACCCCAAATTTTTTAGAAAAGTTAATTAAAGTTAATTGTGAACAAGTGTTAAAATCGGTTGCACCACAGATGCAAGAACTCATTACCACTACCACTAACCGACAAGACTATCTGCTTTTTAGTATTTACCGCACGGAAATTAAACTTGATTCTTGGATACCAGGTTATAAATTTGAAACAGTGGGAGCATTAAATCAATTTTATACTTACAATGCTGAAAAAAAATAAATCTGCATCAATCTGGTGAAGACTTAAAATACAAGTAGTCCTGGAAAATAACTACTCTGTGATGAGTTTTTGTACTAACTGTCTATATCCGCAAAATCCTGATCATGCGCGGTTTTGTCTCAAATGTGGTAAACCGCTACTACTTAAAGATCGCTATCGTCCCCTTTATCCTCTAGGTCAGGGTGGTTTTGGCAGAACATTATTGGGGGTGGATGAACATATCCCTTCTCAACCTCAATGCGTAATTAAACAACTCTGTTTTCCAGAAGAGAATCCAGCCAGTTTTCAAAAAGCTGTAGAGTTATTCCGTCAAGAAGCAGTGCGCTTAGATGAATTGCGTCATCCACAAATTCCTCAACTACTGGCACATTTTGAACAGGAAAACCGATTGTATTTAGTACAGGAATTAATCTCAGGACAGACATTAGCCCAGGAATTATCACAACAAGGAGTTTTTAATCAGGGGAAAATCCAGAAGTTACTGCAAGATTTATTGCCTGTCTTAGAATTTGTGCATGGTCATCACGTCATTCACAGAGATATTAAACCAGAAAATATCATGCGAAAATCCCCAGGAGGAGATTTAATATTGATTGATTTTGGTGTTGCTAAATTTATTTCTACAACTGGAGTGATGAAAACAGGGACAACCATTGGTAGCCCTGAATATATGGCTCCTGAACAAATCCGGGGTAAGGTATTACCAGCTAGTGATCTTTATAGTTTAGGTGTGAGTTGTATTCACTTATTAACGGGGATTTCTCCGTTTGACCTATTTGATGATACAAGCGATTGCTGGGTTTGGCGAAATTACTTGCCTTCGAGCAATCATGTTACACAACATCTAAGTGAAATTCTGGATAAACTGATTGATAATGCCCTTGCTCAACGCTACAAATCTGCGAAAGAAGTCCTAGCTGCCATAGAAATGAAAACCCAAACAGGGAAAAAATCGCACATTACTACTCTTCACTCTGGTATTGGTTTAGATTACACTCATTTACGCAATCTACTCATGGTACGACAATGGCAAAAGGCAGATGCAGAAACTTGGGCGTTAATGTGTCAAGCTTTATCTAAACGGATAGGTAGTTATTTATCTAATAGTGATTTGGAAACTTTACCTGATCAAGATTTTCAAATAATTGACCAATTGTGGACAAAATATAGTCAAGGACATTTTGGTTTTAGTATCCAAACCCAAATTTATAGTGCTTGCGATACCGATTATGCAAAGTTCTGTAGCACAGTAGGTTGGTATTTAACTAATTCTACTTATGCCCGTCAACAATTATCTTTTAACTTATCTGCACCAACAGGCCATTTACCTTCTCACTTTTGGGCTAGTGGTACTCAGTTAGGAAGACAGATGAAAGCTTTAGTTGTCAAGGTGACAAACTGTTACAATTGACTGCATAAATGCGGGATGATTTTATATATTTTCCTTTGCGCCTTTGCGCCTTTGCGCCTACCCTTCGGGATCTCTAAGAGAGATTGCGTGATATATTCATCCCTAGATTCAGTAACGCCCTTCCCTCATAGACAAAACAGCATGACAGCTTATCTTTTAGTATCTCATGGGAGTCGTGATCCTCGTCCAGATGTGGCTATGCAGCAATTAGCTAGGCTGTTAAGTGAAAATTTACCCCAAGGTGAAAATTTAGTAGGTGTTGCTACCTTAGAGGCTGGTATTCAACCGTTACATTTGCAAATTCAAGATTTTGCCCATCGTGTTCAGGCTTTGGGCTGTAAAAGGGTGCAAATTATACCCTTATTTTTGTTACCGGGATTTCATCTGATGACTGATATTCCCGCAGAAATCGCTCTGGCAGAACAGGCTATAAATGCAGGAATAACCATAGAATTATCTCCTTATATTGGTAGTTATTCTGGGTTAGAAAAGTTTCTTGCTAGGATGATGATGACAGTAAAATCAGATGTATCAATTCTTTTGGCTCATGGTAGCCGTCGGTCTGGTTCTCATACCCCTGTAGAAAGTATAGCGGCTAGGGTGGGGGCAGTCACAGCTTATTGGTCTGTCCCTCCTAGTTTAGAAATAAGAGTACAGGAATTAGTTGCTGCTGGTTATGGACAAATTGCGATTTTTCCATATTTTTTATTTACAGGTGGGATAACTGATGCGATCGCTCTGGCAGTAGAAAGGCTAAAATTACAATTTCCATCAATAAGTTTTCAACTCATGCCACCTTTAGGAACAAGTCGAGAATTTGCTGATTTAATCTGGGATTTCATCAAAGAAGGGGAAAAAGTTTTTGGGTAAAGTCTATTTAGTTGGTGCTGGACCTGGAGATCCTGGACTCATGACTCTCAAGGGAAAAGGTTTATTAGCCTGTGCAGATGTGGTTATTTATGATGCTTTGGTGAGTCCAGAAGTGCTGGAAATGATTAATCCCGCAGCCGAACAAATCAACGCGGGTAAACGCATGGGTAGACATTCCTTATTACAAGAAGTTACTACTCAATTACTGATTGAGAAAGCGGAAAATCATGCCATAGTTGTCAGGCTTAAAGGTGGTGATCCTTTTATCTTCGGTCGTGGTGGTGAAGAAATGGCGGAATTGGTAGCCGCAGGTGTTCCTGTGGAAGTTGTCCCAGGGATTACATCAGGAATCGCCGCAGCGGCCTATGCTGGTATTCCTTTAACTCATCGTCTTTATAGTTCTTCTGTAACTTTTGTCACTGGACATGAATCTGCTGGTAAATATAAACCCCAGGTAAATTGGCAAGCTATAGCCCACGGTTCAGAAACTATAGTAATTTATATGGGTATTCACAATTTACCCTATATTGTTGAACAGTTTACTCTAGCTGGGTTGAGTTTAGATACACCCATTGCCTTAGTCCGGTGGGGAACTCGACCAGAACAGGAAGAATTAATTGGTGACTTGGGGACAATTCTAGGACAAGTGGAAGCAAAGGGATTTCTCGCTCCAGCAATAGCGGTAATTGGTGCAGTCGTTAAATTACACGATATATTATCCGGTAAAGTATCACGTAGGGTGCGTTAGGCTGGCGCTAACGCACCACTTATCAATATTAAGGTGCGTTACGGCTATGCCTAACGTACCCTACAAATACTTAGAGTTTTCAGAATTCAAATACTATTGCTATATTACACAATATGTTGAAAAATAATTTTCAACAAATCTCCCTGAGAAAAAGGTTTTTCTAAATAGCCATTAGCTCTCACAAACTTGGCTTTTGCTCTATCTCTCAATCCCATTCTTTCTGTCATCAAAATTACAGGAATATTTTGATAATGTGTGTGCTTCCGTAATAAAGAACAGATTTCAAACCCATCTAAATTCGGCATTTCTATATTTAGTAAAATGATATCAGGCTGGACGCGCAAAATTTCCATTAAAGCTTGGGAAGAATCCATAAATTTAATTACAGAAAATATTTGCTCATCTAAAAAATCTTCCACAGCATTTAATATGCTATAATCATCGTCTACACCCAAAATACTGTATTTCTTTCTCTCTCTAACTTGAGGGTTATTCGGCTGATTTATATTTGGTTCAGAATCAACGTGATCAGCATTACTTCCGGGTAATTGTTCCTGATGTTTTTTATGTGAATATGACTGATGATCATTTTCAAAATTCAAATTTTCCTGAACATCAACCTTTACCCCTGATTGACATTTTTCCACTAGAGTTCTTAAATTCAAATGACAAAATTTAGGGAGATCATCTAAAAAAGTATTAGTAACAAATTCATAACTGCCATATTCTAACTTGAGTAATGATTGTAAAACTTCCAGTGCTAATTGCTCAATTAGTAAAGCAGCCTGAAAGTGACTAATATATTTTTGATTAACTAACCAACAAATTGCTAAATAATCTGGATTTGGTATTGACTGATTTTCGATATCCTGTTCAAAAATCATCCGTACCTGTTCATTGATACCCATAGGAAGTGTAGAATTTTGCTGACTTAACCGCTGTAAGTTGCGGTTGAGTCAGCAAATTTCTACTCTTCCCATGGGTATCAATGAACAGTTACGGATGATTTTTGAACAGGATATTGAAAATCAGTCAATCCCAAATCCAGATTATTTAGCAATTTGTTGGTTAGTTAATCAA
>JANMGZ010000163.1:0-3634 GCA_031374905.1 Dolichospermum sp. OTE_70_metabat_362_sub | reverse complement strand
GTTTCAGTGGGTGTAATGGAAATGGATAAATTCAACAACTCTGTGAATAATAGTGTTGAACAGGTAAATAAGATTAGTAACCAAATTGGTAAAGTTATCAATCAAGTCCAAAGCCTACCACCGCAGTTTATCAAGGTAAGTGAAAGTATGGAAGAACAGTCTCAGGGGGCTGCACAAATTAGTGAAGCCATGGAACAATTAACGGATACTTCCCAGCAAACTGTTGATGCTTTGCGGGAAACTAATAGTGCTTTGGAACAATTAGAAGAAGCAGCGCAATTCTTACGAGCCGAAATATCACATTTTCAGGTCAAAAATTAATTAACACCAAAGGCAATGGTGATGAAACAAGATAGCTATGTCAGCAATGGCAAAGAAAACAATGGCAGCATATTAAACATTGTCAATAATGAAGAACCTATTTTCAATGATTGCTGGAACAAAATTGGGGTTAAGGGCGATCGCACTTGTAAGGAGTTAACCGCCGTTATTCATTGCTATGAATGTCCAGTTTATGCAGCAGTTGGCGATAGTTTATTAGAAAGAGAACCACCAGCAGATTATCTCGAAAACTGGATCAATATTCTCGAAGAAACATCAACAACTCCTGATATTTACGACAGTAATGAAGCAATTATTCGCACTGCTGAAGCTATTTCTATCATTATCTTTCGGCTCGGAACTGAGAAATTAGCCTTACCAGTCCGAATGTTGCAAGAAGTTACCCATCCTTGCATTGTTCAACCTTTACCCCATCGTAGCAATGAATTATTTTTGGGTTTAGTCAACATTCGTGGAGAAACCTTACTTTGTGCTTCTTTGAGTCATCTTTTACATATTCAAACAACTGAGGATAAAGCAAACAATAAACCCAATCCAGATCCTAAATCCATTGAGCAACCAATTAACCTCCAACGAATGATTGTCGCTGGACAAGGAGAAGATAAATGGGTATTTCCTGTAGATGAAGTACACGGAATTTTCCGCTTTCATCTCAATGAATTGCAAGATGCACCCGTTGTTATTAGCAAATCCGAAGAAGGTTACACGAAAGGCATTGTGTACTGGGAAGGCAAAAAAGTGAATTATCTTGATTCTGACTTATTGTTTTATACCCTTAATCACAAAATTTTGTAATTAGTAATTGGTAATTAGTAAAATTTAAACTCTATTTCCTATTGCTATTCCCTATTCCCTATTCCCTCAATATTTATGAGCGACTACACTATTTTGGAACTGTTTCGGCAGGAAGTAGAAACTAATGTTGCTATCTTGAAACAATCCTTCTCAACGAACGAAATTGAGCAAGCAATACAAGCGGCTCATTCTCTTTGGGGAACTACCCGCATTCTGGAAATGGAAGCAGCTTCCAACTTGGTGCAACTAATTAAAGATTGCTTAATTGCTGTTCATAAACAAAGTATTACTTTGGGACAAGAAGAAATTAATACCTTACTTCATGCCAGCGATTTGCTTTTGAGTATGAGTAAAGCGGCTAAAGGTAATTTAGATACTTGGATGACAGATCATGCTTGGGATTGGAATACTACTCAGAAAACTATTGCTAATTTAATAGACAGGGAGCAGGTGATAGATAATTCTCCCCCTACTCCCCCCACTCCCCCTGCCTCGCCCACTCCCCCTGCGCCTCTTCCTATCGAATTGGCAGCAATAAGTGGTGATGGTGATTCGATGATGGATTTATTCAAGTTGGAGGCTGAGGCGCAAGTTAGCATCCTGAATAATGGATTGCTAGTTATAGAAAACAAGCCCCAATCAGCACAGGATTTAGAAGCTTTGATGCGGGCGGCTCATTCTATCAAAGGTGCTGCCAGAATTGTCGGGTTAGATGGAGTAGTAGAATTAGCCCACGTGATGGAAGATTGTTTTGTAGCTGCCCAAGGGAAAACCATTACTTTAACTCCTGATGATGTGGATGTGCTGCTACAAGGAGTGGACTTGCTGCAAAGTATTAGTCAACTGAATGATGCAGAACTACCAGCTTGGTTAGGACAAAATCAAGCCAACTTCAGGAATATCCGTGATGATGTGGCAGCAATTTTACAACCGGGAGGCAAAAAGCAGAAGGAACGCAATGATTTTAATCCGAATGTTCAGATACTTAATCCCCAATCCCCAGTAGTCACTGAGCCTAGTCCAAGTGTGGTCACTGAGCCTAGTCGAAGTGTTCCCAATCCCCAATCCCTAGCACTCACTGAGCCTAGTCGAAGTGTCCCCATTCCCCAATCACCAGTTGTGAGTCGTGGGGTAGAAAATACTGCCAACAATCAAGACCGTGTAGTTCGAGTAAGTGCGGATAATTTGAATCGGATTATGGGTTTAGCAGGGGAATCATTGATTGAGGCTAATTGGTTACAACCATTTGCAGATTCGATGATGTCGCTAAAGTCACGAATGTTGGATATTTCCCGCAGTTTGGAACAGTTACAGGAATCCCTTGATCAGAATTTATATGAGGAAGAGGGGAAAGAATATTTAGTGCAAGCGCGACAACAAAAACAGGAATGTCTTGATTATATGGGCGCTCACTTAAATGAATTAGAGTTATATGTGCGTCGGACTGCTAGTTTATCAGATCGTCTTTATCGGGAAGTAATTAATTCCCACATGAGACCTTTTGAAGATGGGTTACAAAGTTTTCCTCGCATGATTCGGGATTTGGCACGAAACTTAAATAAACAAGTGAATTTAGAAATTGTTGGTAAATCTACACCTGTTGATCGGGATATTCTTAAAAAATTAGAAGCGCCTTTAACTCATATTCTCAGAAATGCTGTAGATCATGGATTGGAACTTCCAGAAGAACGCATTGCTGCGGGTAAATCTCCTGAAGGAACAATTCGTTTAGAGGCTTTTCATCGTGGAGGAATGTTAGCAATTACTATCACCGATGATGGCAAAGGTATAAACCGTGAACAGTTACGTCAGAAAATCATCAATAAGAATTTAGTAACAGCAGATATGGCTGCTCAACTTTCAGATACAGAGTTGATGGAATTTCTGTTTTTACCTGGGTTTTCTACAGCTAAACAAGTGACAGAAATTTCTGGACGAGGTGTAGGTTTGGATATTGCCAAAAGTATGGCACAAGATGTAGGAGGAACGGTACGCGCAAGTTGTCAATTTGGAAAAGGAACAAGTTTTCATTTTCAACTTCCTCTTACTTTATCGGTAGTTAGAACACTACTAGTAGAAATTTCTGGCAAACCCTATGCTATTCCTTTAGCGCGAATTGACCAAATCGTTACTTTAGAAAGAGACGAAATTACTGATGTAGAAAATCGCCAATATTTTACTATGAATAACCAAAATATTGGTTTAATTGCTGCCCATCAGGTGTTGGAATTACCAACAATAAAACAACAAAATGGTGCGGTTTCTATTGTTGTGATTAGTGACCAAAATAGTACCTATGGATTAGTAGTAGATAAGTTTTTAGGGGAGCGAGATTTAGTAGTTAGACCCCTAGATCCCCGTTTAGGTAAAGTTCCTGATATTAGTGCTACTGCTTTATTAGGAGATGGTTCACCGATTTTGATAGTTGATATTTCTGATATTGTCCGTTCTATGGATGTCATTCTTAAAGGTGGAAATTTATCTAAAGTGATGATGC
>JANMGZ010000706.1:0-2703 GCA_031374905.1 Dolichospermum sp. OTE_70_metabat_362_sub | reverse complement strand
TAGAAAAAATGGTGGCCTTTTACATACTAATATTTCTATGTCAACAACTGATTACAATAAGCATCAAGAGCGTCACATAACGCAGTCAGATATTGGTATTGTAGTTGAGTACCAAGATCATATCGAACCTAATAATAGTTTTATTAATGGTATCTTGCTTCAAGCTAAGAAATTATTTCCGACTGATTTTGGCTACAATCTAAGTTCAGCTTATGAATCTTTCGATACAGCACAGCATGATCGCCTTGAGAAATTGAATAAGTTCTATGTAGAGAAAGGTTGTGGAAATGAGTGCATAAAATACTTGATGTATAATCCTCCCCTAGAAAAACTGTCAAAGCATGAACAACAAAAAGTATTGCATCAGCAGATGAAACTAGATGCAACTTCTATCTTTGACTATACTATTGGTTTGCAAAGATATAGAGAGCTTATTGAGAGAGAGCAATCTTCAATCATTAATTTGGGATGCCTTTTTGCTTCTATTGATGACATACATAAGCTTGCTACAAAAGCAGCTAATTCCAGTAAAAGAACAAAGCAAACTTTATGTAAGTTTACGCTAGGATCGCTCATTGAGTCTATAAATGTTTACGAAAGTTCGCTCTCTTGGTTCTTTGTATTTGATCTGATGATGAGGGGAGTGGGTTGTTCATGTAAAGAGTTTATTGAATTAGTACGTTATGGCAATAAGACAGGTATGGCAAGACTATTAGAAATTACACCACCGAAATATTGTATAAAATTAACGATTACTGCTGGCAGTGAGCAATAATATATAAGTCATAATTAGCCGTTTGTATGGGTTTTTGTAGGGACATTTTCACCAAACATCTCTAAATCTATTGTAAATGTTGCTTTACCGGAGTGCCTTGCGATCGCTAAAAGTTCGATACCATTAAAATAGAAAATAAACCCAACCAACCTTGATCGAAATTTATTCACCTAAAAAAATAAACTTCAACCCATGAAAATAAAAGTCATTATTCACAAAGAAGAGGCCGGTTACTGGGCAGAAGTTCCGGCTATTCCCGGTTGTGCTACCCAGGGAGATACTTTTGAAGAATTACTACAAAATATATATGAAGCCGTTGAAGGTTGCTTACTTGTTGATGTTGATTCATTAGAACTTGATGAATCTGCTCAAATATTAGAAATTGCCGTATGAAATCAATTTCAGGAAAAAATTTTGCTAAAGTATTAGAGTCTCACGGATGGCAACTTCTCCGCATTAATGGTAGTCATCATATCTACGGTAAATCCGATAATCCAGCTAGAATTTCTGTTCCTATTCATGGAAATCAATCACTAAAACCTGGACTGTTACGGCATTTTCTCAAAGTCGCTAATCTCAGTGAAGACGATATTTAATATTCTAGGTAAATATAAGTTATTTGATTAATGGTGGGTAAGATAACCCACCCTGCAAAGTATTTATCCCTACTGTCGCGCCATAATAGTCCGCATTTCGGCTTCCCGATCTTGAATCAAATCACCACTCACATCAACAATCACACTATAAATCTTACCCGTAAACTTAAAAGGCGGTTCATAATCGGGTGTTACAGGCGCACCAGGGGCAATTCCACAGGTGACACCACTGGTTAGACCTAGTGCTAAGGGAGTAGTTACAGGCACATCAATCTGCCCAACCAATCTCTCATCAATATACAGTTGGGCGCGTCCTGGCGTTCCTTTCCCCTTGGCTAAATCTGGTTGACCCGTGACTTTAAACTCAAAGCGTAATTGGTGACGACCTTCTGGCACAGATGACCCAGATTCAACATGATAGAGCGATCGCCCCACATAATTATGAACCCAGTGCAGTTTGCCATTTTGCACATAGAAAGAATAGCCACTATCATTACCCCCATGAGCCAGTAATATCCCTTCTGCGCCACCCGTGGGAATCTCCACATCAGCCGTAATACTGTGGGGACGATTTAACACTCTCACCGCACTATTGGCGGGAATCGCTTGAGTATGAGGATAGTAAACATAGCGGCTACGATTGACAGCAATTTGCGGGCGTTCTTCCGCGAATCGTTGCACGCCACGTCCATCCACAGGCAACACATTATACTTACCAGCCTCAATATACCAGGTAGCTATCATCTCAATTAACTTAGGGCGATTATCAGCCGCAATATTGTGATTTTCCGCAAAATCCGAGGCGACATGATACAGTTCCCAATGATGAGTATCCAAATCTGTCAGAGTTTCCGCCGAAATCGCCTCACCAAAAAACTGTCCTGCTTCTGTAAATGAGGGACCCGGCCAAGGACAAACCGCCCGCCAACCATCATAGTAAAGAGAACGATGTCCCATCATCTCGAAATACTGGGTAATATGCTTAGTAGGTGCGGTACTATGATTAAAAGTATGGGCAAAACTGACACCTTCAATGGGAGATTGAGTCACACCTTTAATCGTAGTTGGTGGTTCAATTTCCAATAATTCCAGCACCGTTGGCACAAGGTCAATAGCATGAGCGTACTGAGTCCGAATTTCCCCTTTTGCCTCAATACCTTGACTCCAATGGACGATTAAAGGGTCGCTGATTCCCCCCCGATAGGTTTCCCGTTTCCACCGTCGGAAAGGCGTATTTCCTGCCCAAGTCCAACCCCAAGCATAATGGTTAAAGGTTTCGGCACTGCCTAATTTATCCAAGGCTTTGAGATTTTCCTCTAGGGATTCTGGCAC
>JANMGZ010000141.1:0-5132 GCA_031374905.1 Dolichospermum sp. OTE_70_metabat_362_sub | reverse complement strand
AGCAGCAATAAGGGATGCTTGTGGTAGGCGTAGCCTCCGGGTCGCCTTATTTGTAGGAGTTTTCAGCAGCAATGCCTGGTTTTGGAGATATTGTACAAAAAGCTATTTATCTCGGCGTTGGGTTAGCCTCTTATGCTGGCGAAAAAGCTGGGGGGAAATTAGCCGAACTGCGATCGCAAGTCCAAAAATTAGCAGATGAAATGGTAGCTAAAGGCGAGATGAACACAGAAGAAGCTCGCCGCTTTGTCGAAGATATGATGAAGCAAGCTCAACAGCAGCCAACATCTGAAGAAACGCCTGAAAAAACAGCCCCTTCCGAACCTCGGCGCATAAATATTGTAGATGATGAGGAAGAGCCAACCGTGAAAGGGGCAAAAAAAGAAAATAAAGAAAATGCCGATAATGTGGATCAACTACGTGATCAAGTGCTAGAACTACAGGAAGAGTTAAAACGGCTGCAAAACAAACCGTAAAAAATAACTTTTTACGTTGGGTATCAGTTAATTTCAGAAAAATGACAATGTACCCGAAATGGTTTTAAGTGCAATTACCTCTTTTATACTCTAGCACTTCCAGCCAGATGGTATTGAGCGTCATGTTTTTAGCCAGTAAGGGCATTAAGTTATGGAACAGTGGCAAAAAGACTTAATAGACATGATCGAAACCGTGGCTGATGAAGTAGAGCAATTCTTCCTGGGCATGAATGACATGATAGACGCTTTTTTTGAGTTCACGGAAGAGATTACTGAAGAAGTCCACAGTACATTTGTGGCTGATATTGATCTGTTTTTACAAGATTTAGCTGATCCAATTTTGGAGATTTATTGGGAATTAGAGGACATCACAGAAGATGTAGATCCTGGTTTTCCCTACAGTGTAGAAGCTACACTAGAAAAAAATGCTGCTTGTATTGGTTGTAGCAACTATCACGGCCAAGTTTATAGCGGTAATTTGTTAGTTTGCGGTATGCACCCTCATGGTTGGGATGATAAAAATTGTCCAGACTGGGAAAAAGAACTTGAGTAAGTAACTTATGAAGTTGGGGAGAAATGTTAAAAACTGTTAAGTTAATAATTGTGAATCTCTGCATTTCTTTTTACTAACTTATGAGTAACTTTGCACCTGAAACTGGATCTCCAGCAAGTCAAGAAATGAAATATGGTGAACGCGAAATTGCGGAAGGAGAATTAATTACATTTCCCAACCCCCGCATTGGGCGACGCTATGATATTAGTATTACTTTACCGGAATTTACTTGTAAATGTCCTTTTTCTGGTTATCCTGACTTTGCGACTATTTATATTACATACATTCCCGATGAAAAGGTGGTAGAGTTGAAAGCACTCAAGCTTTATATTAACAGCTACCGCGATCGCTATATCTCCCATGAAGAAACAGCTAATCAAATTTTAGATGATGTTGTTGCAGCTTGTGATCCTTTAGAAATAACTGTAAAAACAGATTTTACCCCCCGGGGAAATGTGCATACAGTGGTTGAAGTCAGACATCAGAAAGGTGTTTAAGTAAAGAAATAGAGACGTTGCATGGAACGTCTCTACAAGGGTTATGGAAAACAGATATCTAACCGATTATTAACTAACTAAAGCCTTGCGGGAAAACCCATTTTGTTGCGCTAATTTTTCTCCAATTAGCTTTTGATAAACTGCTTCATAACCATTAGTCATTTGCTTAACACTAAAATTCTTTTCCACATATTGACGACAAGCGTAACGATCTAAATTACTTACTTTGTTAAGAGAATTAATACATTCTTCAACATTGTTACAAAGGAAACCAGTTTTACCATCAACAATTACTTCCTCTGCTGAACCCATTCGCATAGCAATTACAGGCGTACCTGATGCCATTGATTCTACCATAACTAATCCAAAAGGTTCTCGCCAAGTAATGGGGAATAAAGTTGCATAAGCACCTCCCATAAGGGCATTTTTTTGCAGATGATTAGCTTCACCTAAATATTCAATTTGCTTACCATCAATATGTGGTTTAATTTTTTGGTCAAAATATTCTAAATCTACCAAATCTACTTTACCTGCAATTTTTAACCTCAAGCCAGTTTTTTTAGCAATCTCAATTGCTAAATGCGGTCCTTTTTCTGGAGACATTCTGCCTAAAAAAGCTAAGTAAGATGGTTCTGTTGGTTGAGGATAAAATTCATAACTACTAACATCAATACCATTATAAACAGTATCTACATAATTCAATCCCAATCTGGGTTCTTTTTGAGAATTAGAAATACTAATATAAGGCTGTTTTTGTCCATATTTAAAGATTTTTTCATTATCTGGAGTAAAAACTCCATGTAAAGTATGAACCGTAGGAGTTTTGACTAAATTGGCATAAACTAGCGTTCCTAGTCCTACATGAGAATGGATGATATCGAAATTTGCGGCTTGTTCATAAACTGAAGCTAACAGTAACATTTCATAAATAGCTGGTTCTTTAATAGTTGGATCTAGCCTTAAAGCGCGGGGATGAACTGATACTAATTTTGCTAAACTTAAAGAATCTCCTGATGCAAATAATGTTACTTCATGTCCTCGACGGACTAATTCATCAGTTAATAACCCCACCACTAATTCTATCCCACCATAAGCAGATGGTGGTACTCTCTCCCACTGGGGAGAAACCTGAGCAATTTTCATGTCAATCTCCTAAACTATCAGATTATTATTTCTGGTTAGCTGAAAATTAAGGAAATAGCTAACACAGAAATAGCGGAAAATATAAAAATCACCCTTGTTTATGATTACTACCAAATCTTATGTTTTATATTTGATATTCTTTGTCTATCTGAGGTAATGTAAATGTCTGATACTTAAGAAATATTTTAGACATAATTACCAGCAAGGAGTTAGAAGTCAGGATAGAGAAGATTTTTTCTTGTGTCCCCAAGTGTCTGCTACATCCAACATTCTGTATTTTGAATTGTTGCCATAAGTTTAGATTTTGCGCTTGACTGAAAACAAAAAATAAGTATAATATAATAGGATGAGAAAATATTTCCATATATTAAATAACATGAACATATATAAACAAATAAATAAACCGCGTGTCTCATGGCAGGCAGTTTTCGCATTAGTTATATTTTTGTTTATGTACCTACCTATCCTGGTAATGGCTTTTTATAGTTTTAATCAATCACCTTACAGTGCTAAATGGCAAGGATTTACACTGGAATGGTACGGAAAATTATTTAGTGATGAACGGATTTTATCGGGTTTATATAATAGTTTGCTAGTGGCTTTTTCTGCTGTGGGAGTTTCCGCAATTTTAGGAACATTAATGGCTGTGGGGTTGGTGCGTTATGACTTTCCTGGCAAAGAATTATATCAGAGAATTGCTTATTTACCCTTATTAATTCCTGATATTGCGATCGCTGTTTCAACCTTAGTATGTTTAGCCGCTTTTGGCATTCCTTTGAGTATATGGACTATTATTGCTGCCCATATTGTATTTTGTCTATCCTATGTTGGCTTGGTAGTTTCTGCTCGCATGAATAATATCAATCCCCATTTAGAAGAAGCAGCATTAGATTTAGGTGCAACACCAATACAAGCCTTTATTTTGGTTTTATTACCACAATTAATGCCGGGAATTATTTCTGGATGTTTATTAGCTTTTGTATTAAGTTTAGATGATTTTCTCATTGCCAGCTTTACCGCTGGAAGTGGTGTGAATACTTTACCGATAGAGATTTTTAGTCGGATTAGAACCGGAGTTAAACCTGATATTAATGCTTTAAGTGTAATGTTAATTTCTATGACTGCTATTGTGGCTTTGATAGGGGAATTGATTCGGACAGCGGGGGAAAGGAGAGAATAGAATCACGAGAGCGAAACACCCGTAGGGGCGCAGGGTCTGCGCCCTCCATCACCCTCCATAGCATCGGTGATCTCAATTTTCTAGATAGTTATTGTATCCTCACAATAACTGCTTTAGCATAAAAATAATGAGCGCGGAGGGATTCGAACCCCCGGCCTACAGGACCGGAACCTGTTGCTCTATCCACTGAGCCACGCGCCCTTACATACCTGTCCACCAGTATAACATACTTTTTGAATTTAAGCAGAATTTAATTACAAGTAATTTGCTGGGTCAACAGGTGTGCCATCGCGGCGAACCTCAAAATGGAGATGGGGTCCTGTAGAGAAGCCAGTAGAACCAACAACAGCGATCGCCTGTCCTTTTTGTACAGTTTGTCCTTCACTCACAAACAATTCGCTGGTGTGTCCATAAAGGGTAGTGATCCCCTTACCGTGACTGATAATTACAGCTTTCCCATAACCACCATACCAACCAGCAAAAATCACCGTACCTGAATCTGCGGCACGAATTGTACTCCCATAGCTGGCTGCGAAGTCCAAACCGGCATGAAACCGCCGATAACCCAGAATTGGATGTATCCGCCAACCAAACGGGCTGCTAGTGGGTGCGTCGCTGGGAAATGCAAAGATACCTGTTCCGGGAATAATCACACTTTTACTAGCAGTTTTCGCCCTGGCTGCTTCCCTGGCTTTTTCTGCGGCGATTTTTTGTTGAATCAAAACAGTGAGATTTTGAGAATCTTGTTCTAGTTGATTTTGGGCTGCTTCTAAAGCCAAGCGATCATTATTTAAACGTTGGACTAATTCCGTTTGCGATTGTGCTTGATTTTGATAATCAGCTTTTTGGGCTAATAATTGTTCTCTAATTAAAGCAATTTGATTTTTCTGTCCCGCTACTTCTGTTCTTTGTTGAATTAATAAATTTGCCTGTTGAGATAATCTGGCTAAAATTCTTTGATCTGCCTGATAAACTAACTTGAGACGATAACGACGACTGATAAAATCGCTAATATTTTGACTTTGTAATAAAACTGCCCAACCCTGAGAAGTTGGGGAACGTTGGAGAAACCGCAACCTCCCTACTGTAGCTATTTGGCGATTTTCATGATTACGTTCTGCAATAGTCAAATTAGCTTGTAACTGTTGGAGAAGTTGGGTAGCTTGTTGTAATCTGATCTCACTATCTTGAATGTAACTATTAGTAGTTTGCAGATTTTGGTTCAAACCGCGAAGGTGTTGTTGCGCTGCTATTTGCAAATTAGTGAAGCGATTTTGTTCCCGAAT